>NZ_JBHUOR010000020.1:0-26129 GCF_042686175.1 Kurthia populi
CCAGTTCAAAGTTATACTACGAAGAATACGAATAACAATATTGCGATTATCGGTAATCAAATGAAGCTACCAAAACTAGGACTCGTAAAATTTGCGAAGTCGCGTGATATTGAAGGGCGTATTCTAAAAGCGACGATTAAATACAATGCGAGTGGTGCGTTTTACGTGTCTGTCCAATGCGAAGTACCAAACTTTAAGCCATTGCCTCAAACAAATGAAGCTGTAGGAATTGATTTAGGTATCACCGATTTTGCGATTCTGTCTACTGGACGTAAAGTGGATAACCAACGCTTTACAGCCAAAATGGAGCAGAAGTTAAAACGTGAGCAACGCAAATTGTCCCGTCGCTATGAGCAAGCGAAAAAAGAGGGTCGTGATTTACGTGCGTGCATGAACTACCAAAAGCAACGTCGTAGAGTGGCTTGTTTGCGTGAGCGTGTTGCTTTTCAACGTGAAGATTTTTTAAACAAGCTATCAACGGCATTGATTCGTCACTATGACGTCATCTGTCTTGAAGACTTAAACACAAAAGGCATGTTGAAAAATCATAAGTTAGCGAAAGCGATTCGTGATGTGTCATGGTCTTCTTTTGTACAAAAACTGATGTATAAGGCGAAATGGTTCGGTCGAAAAATTGTCGAAATCGACAGATTCTTCCCATCGAGCCAACTTTGTCATGCCTGTGGTCATCGAGATGGCAAGAAACCATTAGCTATTCGTGTGTGGACTTGTTCATCTTGTGGTACGACACTAGACCGAGATATTAATGCAAGTAAGAATATCTTAATCGAAGGGTTAAGACTTTTAAAGCAACAACCGTAGGAACGACGGGGATAGCCTACTAAAAAAAGTGAAGCCGCTGTTTTGAGCAACTGGAAACAAGCAAGCACTGTTCGTAGGAATCTCCCACTTCAAGCAACGTTCGAAGAACGGCTAAGTGGGGGTAGTTCAAGTATACTGGGTGCGGCCGTATTAAGTAGTTTACTTTTCTTTGGAATTTTTGGTATTTATATTGTCAGTGCGATTGTAATTGGTGTGTTATTTAGAGCATTGATGCTACTTCAAGAGATTCATAAACAAACGGTACCAGCGAAGGATAAGGTAAATGATGCCTATACAAGCTATATGAACGAGCGAGAAAATTAAAGGTACATACAAAAAGGCGTGATTCCATCATAAGAATCGCGCTTTTTTTTGTTAGCGCAATAAATATCAAAAATGATGTAGTTTTTTCACTTATACTTATTTTGAGGTGAAGCAAGATGTATAGTCAAGCAGTCGAGCAAATCATTGATACATTAGAGGAACAGTTATTAACTGATTGGCAGTTGGAGCAATATGCGGAGCGAATAGGCTATTCAAAATATTATTTAACAAGAACCTTTAAAAAAGAAACGGGTCTTACGATAGGAGCGTATATTCGAAGAAGACGTCTTGCTGTAGCGGCATTTTTATTACTGCATACAGAAGAAATTATTTTAGATATAGCACTTGAATGCCAATTTCAGTCCCAAGAATCGTTTGCCCGTGCATTTAAAGAATTGTACAGTATGCCACCAGGGAAATATCGCCAAATGATGCGTGATTTATACATGAAGGAGGAAAAAGAGATGGTACAAAATGAAGTGAAGGGTTGGTTGCTGACAGGAACCAATCCAGCTCTCTATACAATGAAGGCAGATTATGAAGTGTTTCATACAGGCTCAAAATCAGGTTATTTAGGTGTTATTCAGCCTGCTGAAGAGGGGCAGTTTGGTACGATGATGCAAGTTTTTTCAGCTAAAAATTGGCTTGGTAAACGTATGAAAATGTCCTGCTTCATTAAAACAAAGGATGCTATGAAATGTGGAGCTTGGTGTCGAATTGATACAAGAAATGGTGATTTACTTCAGTTTGATAATATGGATAACCGTGCAATCCACGGCACAACAGATTGGAATTATTACTCGATTGTTTTAGATGTAGTAGAGGAAAGTGCTGCCATTCATTTTGGTGTACTACTCGTTGGGTCAGGCGAAGTATGGATTGATGGGATAGCATTTGAAGAGGTGGATGAATCAGTTCCATCAACAAATTTATCAAGTTCTGTAGAGAAACTGCCTTTAGAACCAGTAAATTTAGGATTTGATGAGCTATGATACTTGTTGAAGTGTGGGGGATTTTAATTGAATTGTACATGTCATTAGGGAGAAAAGTGAAAAAATAGTCTATTATTGAAAAATGCTAGTTTCTCATATGATATACTAAAAATTGACATAATATTCAAAAGGAGCGGTGTCATGCCACAAATTAGCCGTCGTACCTCTGGAGGTTCAATCATTTTGATTGCACTGATTATCACGTCATTATTGCTTGCTTTGGCCTGCCAATATTTTAATACCCAAGAAATAAATGCGCTTGTAAGTGGGGCAGAAGCAAATGATTTAGCATATGAATTGACGATTTATAACGAATTTTTATATACGTATAGCTTTCGAATAATTGAAGAAAAGTAAGTAAAAAAACAGCTCAAATGGATGAGCTGTTTTTTTGTATGCTTTGTTATTTCTGTTTGTATTGAGTTAATGCCTCTTTTGTATCAAAGAATAGAATTTCCTTTATAACGTTAACAGAGCCGTTAAGTGTTTCAAAATAGTTACCATTTTCTAGATTGTACCAAATCGTATGATGTTTCATTTGTTGATCAATTGCTGAAAAATAAAGGCATGTTTCTGTTTGTTTAACATAGGTTACACATGTATAGTTTAAAACTTTTTGTATTTTATCCGTACATTTTTCGATAGCCATCTGATTCATAGCAGCCTCCAAAATCGTTATTATTTCGAAACATTGAACTGTAATTTATAATTTCGTTCACTAGACGATTTTAAATCTAATCGGTCATTTAAATATAAGCTATACGACTTCCCGACTTTGTAGCCGTTTACTGGTGCATGGATAATCAATGTATTTCGGTCCTTAATGGAAATTTTAACTGGGACTAATAAGTTGTTGTCATCTAAAACATATATACTACCATTTAAAAGGTTATTTTTATTAAATCCCTTTTCAAATACAATTATCCAATTACATTGAGTATTTACACGTACAGGTCTTAAATGAATAAGGTCTTCGGAGTTAATAGGTGTATTTCTTTTTACAAAAATATGTACAATAAATAATAATAAACAAAAACCAATGGCAATATAAAGGACAGTAAAGCTCAACTGGCTCACCTCAATTAAAAAATTTTAACACGGTCATTATAGCAAGCTAAGGTTAAAATAACGTTAAAAATAAATCATTATTTAATGTTCGAAAAAAGAGATCTCATGCCATATATTATTATTTGCGTTAGCTTTCATCATTCGAGAATATATGTGCATATGTGCTTAAACCAGCTTCCACAAAACCTGACCGATTAACACTAAAAAGATAATCGGTAAAATCCAGCGTAGCCAAGCACCTTTTAAATAAGGGGTCAGGCGCATGCCGATATGTGAGCCGACAATAGAGCTCAGTGTGACAGGAATCGCGATGTCCCAGTGAACAATGCCGTATAAATAATAGAAGCCAAATGCACCCATACAGCTTGCGAACATGAGGAAGCGCGTGTGCTCAGCGGCTTGTACATAGGAATAACGTTGCTTTAAAAAATACGTAATGTTCATGAGCGCAGAACCGGGGCCAAAGCCACCGTCATAAATGCCAATGAAAAATGGTGTGATGGAGCGGTGATGTCGAATAGGCTCCTTGTCTTCTAGTTGCGATGAGGGGGTTCCTTTTAACACAACGAAGAACATCGCAATCAAAATGATGCAGGCAACGATATTCATCGTGTCATCGCTAAGGCGTGTCGCTAAAAATGCGCCACTAATACCGCCCAAAACAGCGAGTAGCATCAGTGGGCTCATTTTTTTGAGGGATACTTTTTTATGTAGTATGAGAGTGAGTGCGGTCGTGAGAGATGAAACGCCGGTTGCAAATTTATTGGCGGCAATTGTTGTGTGAATCGGGATGCCAAATAAGAGCATGGCGGGTAATAGCACAAAGCCTGCCGCACCAAACATGACGCCGATGATGGCTGCGAAAATACCGATAAAAAATAATAATAGGAAATCCATAACTGTCACCTCTTACAATTATCGTAATGCTATACTAATTATAAATCTAATAGATAGTTATCGATAATTTATAAATTAAATTGATAAATGGAGGGCTAAATGAATTTACATGCATTTAAAATTTTCACAGCAGTTGCGTCCTGTGGTAGTGTGACAGCGGCCGCTGAAAAACTTAATTTGACGCAGCCGGCTGTAACGATGCAGCTTCGAAAGCTCGAGCAGGAGCTAGATACGGCACTCGTTGAAGGAAGAGGTCGAGGTATTCAATTAACGGAAGCGGGCGCGTATTTATACGAGCACGGGGACTCGTTATTTAAGCATGAGCAGATGATTGAGCAAAAATTTCATACTTTCTTAGCGGGGCAACAGACGATTAAAGTGGCTGCTTCATATATTTCCACGAATTATGTACTGCCACATGTGATGGCGATGTATCAAAAACAGTATCCGACAACGAAATTTGAGCTCTCGCTCGGCAATGTGCAGTCTGTGAAGGAGCGGATTTTGCGACATGAGGTTGATTTTGGCTATGTTGTACAGCAACAGGTTAAAGACGATGAGCTACGATTTGAGCATGTGCGCGATCTCGATTTTATTTTCATCGTGCATCCGAGCCACCCGCTAGCCAATCAAAAGGTATCACTAGAAGCAATCTGTGCTGAGCCATTTGTCTATCGTGAAAAGGGAAGCTCTACACGAACATTATTAGAAAGTGTTTTTGCGGCAAATAATAAAAAGCTACCACCAGCCTTTGTGGAAATTCAAGGAGTAGAAGAGTCTATTCGCGTTGTAGAGGCCGGACTTGGGATGACACTTGCGCCGCTTATTAGCATAGAGGAGCGACTTGCGCAGCAGAAGCTCGCACGCGTTTTGATTGATTGCCCAGCCATTCAGCAAAGCTTGTATATTTGTACACGCAATGAGGATGTAGCAGAGCATCCATTTAATACGTGCTTGAAGCAGATGATGGAAGGAGAATAACGATGACAAATTTATATTATTATAGCTCGCACTCATTTCCGACAACAATCAAAATGGTTCGCTATTTTGACCAGCTAAAGCTGATTCCAAAGGGCTTTACAATTGGAGAAGAGCGAGAACTAGCCTCTTGTTTGAAACAGTTACATTTCACAAAAGGGGATCAGTCCATTCATCTGTATGTCTATATGAATGAACAGTTAAATGAATTATTTCTATTTGTACAAGAAGGACCGCTGAAGGAAAAGCTAATCCGTTATGCACCAAAGCCTTTTTTAACGCTTGATTTTTCCGAGGAGCTATTTATAGATGAAACGACGCCTCAAGGAATCATAACTCGGATTGATACGCATTTAGCAGCACTTGATAAGGAAATGACGGATGCGCGACCAGACTGTTTACATCTCTATGGGCAAAGTCAATGGCATGACGATGCATACATTGTTGGGAATCGAGCTGCGCTTGAGCGATTACATAAAAGTATTGGAGAGGCACTGCAGTATGGTGAAAGTCGAAAATGCTTCGTACCAAGTGATGACGAGGCATATGACGTCTATATTAGCTGTGTGGACGATACGTTTGATTTTGAAACGCTACCGCTGCAGTATCATGATACAGAGTTCTTTCCAAAACAAGTACCGCCTCTGGAAGCCTTTAAATTCTATAAAATAGAGGAGTGATTCAATGAAAAAATGTGCAAATTGCGCGCGCGAAAATCGACCGTTATCGTGGCTTGATGCAACTACGCCTTATTTTGGGAGTAAGCTCTGTGCAGCATGTCGTATCGAAAAGCTCCTCGCAAAGCCGTCGATTCCGACTGCGCATGTGACGGGTCTTTATTTTGCACTCCTAACATTAGTAGAGCAACCGGAGTTACAGCCGCGTATTTCAAAGACGATTCAGCGGAAAATGCTGCCGTTTCTTGTGCTTCTTTATGAAGATACGGCGCGCGATAGCTTTCAAGAATTTTGTGAGCAGTTTAAAAAGCCAGATAATACAGCGCTTGCGGCATATGTTGACGAGCCAATGCGTGTTTTAACATGGTATGAGGTAGAAGGGGTGGCGCTTATGCGAACAACTCCTTCAAATGAGGAAAAGGCATTTTTAGCTCAGTTTCTTGCGTCCTGGCATCTTGACATGGGGCTGATTGAGCAGATGACACAAACAGAAGCGGCAGTAGCGCCTGTTGAAGAGATATCAGAAGAGGAAAGTTTCTCTGTGCCACCTCATTTATACGGTGTTTCATGTGCCTACTGTGGTGAACAGGCAGAGAGCATTGACCATATTGTGCCGCGCGCTTTTGGTGGGCCAGACCATGAAAGTAACTATGTAGCTTCTTGTCTTTATTGCAACCAACTAAAAGGGCATGATACATTTCAGCAGTTTTTGACGTTTCGTATTCACTTTGATTTGGAACAATGGCGGCAGTTTAAACGTCATCATTGGACAAAGCAGGAGATTGCTGCATATAAATCATAAATCGCAGCAATCTTAGCCTTTAGGGTAGAATTTCAGTTGGTAGTTACTGTAAAATAGAAGTAACTTCATATAAAGGGGGTTCTGCATGGTTAATTTAGATAAAATTGAGTTGACGAAAAAAGGGCAGTCGATTAATCTCGACAAAAAGCAGGAGCTTGGTCCGATCACCGTTAACTTGAATTGGAACCAGCAAACTGGCAAGTCAGGTGGATTTTTGAAGTCACTGTTTGGTGGCAATCAAGGTATTGACCTCGACTTAGGTTGTTTAGTCGAATTAACATCAGGTGAAAAAGGCTGTGTACAGGCGCTTGGCAATGCCTTTGGTGCGTACGAGCAAAAGCCGTTTATTCAGTTAGACGGAGATGATCGTACAGGTGCGGTTTCTGCAGGTGAAAATCTGCGTATCAACGGCTTACAGGTGGCAAGGATTAAACGTATTTTAGTCTACACGTTTATTTATGAAGGTGTGACAAATTGGACCGAGGCAGATGGTGTCGTCACACTAAGCTATCCGGGCGGGCAGGATATTGTGGTGCGTCTTGATGAGCATAGTAAAGACAAGCGCATGTGTGCCATTGCGATGATTGAAAACGTCAACAATGAAACCTTTAGCGTCAAACGACTTGTTGAGTATTTTGATAGTCATCAAAACCTTGACAAAGCATATGGCTTTGGTATGAAGTGGCAAGCAGGTAGCAAATAATATACTTATAATGGAGGAATTTCTCATGGCAATTCAACTAAGTAAAGGGCAACGTATTGATTTAACGAAAGACAATCCAACGTTAAGTAAAATTATTATTGGTTTAGGATGGGATATTAAAAACTATGATGGCGGGCAAGATTATGATTTAGATGCTTCAGCCTTCTTATTAAATAGTGCAGGCAAATGCCGCCAAGATTTAGATTTTATTTTCTATAACAATCTACAAAGTACAGATGGTTCTGTTCGCCATACAGGGGACAACCGTACAGGTGAAGGGGATGGCGATGATGAGCAAATCACTGTCGATCTATCAGCTGTACCAGCGGATGTTGATAAAATCGCCTTTACGGTAACGATTCATGATGCGGAAGTACGTAATCAAAACTTCGGTCAAGTATCTAATGCGTTTGCACGTCTTGTAGACGAAAATACAGGACAAGAAATCTTACGCTTTGACTTAGGAGAAGATTTCTCAATCGAAACAGCAGTCGTATTCTGTGAGCTATATCGTCACAATAGTGACTGGAAATTTAATGCAGTAGGTGCAGGCTTCCAAGGTGGCTTAGGTGCATTAGTAAATGCATACGGCTTATCTGTTTAATCCGGTAGCCCTCTATGGAAATTATTAATCAAATTTTATCTACCTACGCGTTATTTTTTGATTGGGATCACTGGGTAGAGGTTTTATCCAATCCAGTCAACTGGGGCTTAATTTTATCACTTGTTGTATTGGAAGGCCTTTTATCAGCCGATAATGCATTGGTGTTAGCTGTTCTCGTCAAGCATTTACCAGAAAAACAACGGAAAAAAGCATTATTATATGGTTTACTAGGTGCCTATATTTTCCGCTTCATTTTTATCGGAATCGGCGTCTACCTTGTGAAGTTCTGGTTTATCAAAGTGCTAGGTGCCGCATATTTAATGTGGATTAGTATTGATTATTTCCGCAAAAAAGGCTCAGGCGATGATGAGGCGAAAGAATTCAATAAAAAGGGACTACTTGTTAAGATGTTTGGGATGTTCTGGGGGACGGTTGTAGCTGTTGAGTTAATGGACATCGCGTTCTCTGTGGATTCTATTCTAGCAGCATTTGCGATTTCAAGTGAGGTATGGGTGCTATTAATTGGTGGAATGCTCGGTATCTTAATGATGCGTACCATTGCCGGCGTGTTCGTCAATTTAATTGACCGTGTACCAGAGCTTGAAACGACAGCCTTTGTGTTGATTTTCATTATCGCATTAAAAATGCTCCTTGGCGTCTTCGGTATTCATATTTCGCATTATGTATTCTTTGCGATTTTAGTAATTGCATTCGCCGCAACCTTTGTTGTGCATAAAATAAATAAAAAAAGGGAAGGTACTTCTTAGAAGGGGTGCCTTCTTTTCTTTTTACAGCACAAATTTGATTTAAAGATTATACTCACCGTATAATTAAAAAAAGATATTTCAAGAAACGATGATTTCAAATGAAGGGGGGCTGTTCGAATGAAAAACAGCCCCTTTTATTAAGGAGGCGTTACATATGCGATTTCACAATCATTTATCAGAGCAACAACTAACGATGATTTTATCGAAACTGCCGAAGCCTTTTACAAAGCACACTAACAAAGAGGATTTAGCTCTTGGCTTAGGCGCTGCAATGTATACACCAGGAACACGCACACAAATTTCTGAGGATGTGCGTACGAAAAAGTTTCCACAGCTGACGACGCTCATCATCGATTTAGAGGATGCTGTCGCCGATCATGATGTGGCGCTAGCGCTTGAAAATACGTATGCAACATTATTAGAAATCGACCGTTTTTTAGCAACAAACCAGCTGACAGAAGATGAACTGCCGTTATTATTTGTGCGCGCACGAACACCGAAGCATCTTGAAGAGGTAGTGACGAAATTGCGCCCCGTCCAGCATCTTTTGACAGGTTATGTCATGCCAAAGTTTGAGCTTGAAAACGGAGCGGCTTATTTGCATGTGTTAAAACGTGAACGGGCGAAGGGCTACCAATTGTATGCGATGCCTGTACTAGAAACAGCGAATTTATTGTATAAGGAAAATCGTCTTGCACAGCTAAAAAATTTACATGAATTATTACATGAACACCGAGAAATGATTTTAAACGTGCGTATTGGCGCAACGGATTTCTTAGGGGTTTATGGCATTCGCCGCAAGCGCCATCAAAGTCTGTATGACGTCCTAGTATTACGTGATGGGCTAACGGATATTTTAAATATTTTTGGGCGCCAAGAGGATGGCTTCATTATCTCTGGTGCGGTATGGGAATATTTTGATTCATCAACAACATCGCAGGATGGCCCTGTCGCAACGAAGACGCTGACACCGGCACTGCAAGGTCTACAAAAAGAATGTGAGCTTGATAAATTGAATGGCTTCCAGGGGAAAACCGTCATTCATCCAACGCATGTTCAATTTGTAAATGCTTATTATGCGGTATCACAGGAGGACTATGCTGATGCACTAGCCATTCTTGATCATGCAGAGGATGCAGGCGTATTAAAAAGTACGTATGGCAATAAAATGAATGAAATGAAGCCCCATCATTACTGGGCAACACGAATTGTACGCCAGGCAGAAATGTATGGTGTCTTACTACCACAAAAAACACATTTTGATTTAATGTAGGGGGCTATAAAATGGGTACTTTTTCAATTGACGAGCGGTTACGTGTCACAACGACAATTCGCGACAATCCATATGAGTTTGAGGAAAAACAATTATTTGATTTGGCGCTACGCATTAATAAAAAACGCCAATTTTTATTCGTATCAAAGGTGCTCGGGAAGCATTTACATGTAAAGCCATTCGTACCACTGTATACAGGCTTTTTATTAGCGTGTCGCTTTTTAGAAACACAATATGGTCAAATGCATCCGGCTGCTAAGCAGTTAGTAGCGGGTCTAAAGGCAAATGAACCAACCGTGTCGCTTGCTGAGCAGCGTATGGCAGCACCTGAAAAAATCGCGGTCATTGGCTTTGCGGAGACCGCAACAGCGCTTGGACATGCCTTTTTTAATGCATTTTCAGCTAATGCCACGTATATCCATACGACACGTGAGAAGATTCAGGAGCGCGCATCTTCAATTGCTTTTGAAGAGGAGCATTCTCATGCGACAAGTCATCGTCTCTATGCGCCTGAGGGCTTTTTTGACGAGGCTGCACAAATCGTACTTGTGGACGATGAAATGTCGACAGGAAAAACGAATTTGAATATTATCGCAGAACTTGCGGCATATTATCCGCATATTAAGCGCTATACGGTCGTATCCATTTTAGATTGGCGAAATGAAGCGGAACGCGCGGCATATGAAACGTTTGCGAACGAGCATCACATTACGCTAAATGTCGTGACCTTAATGGCTGGCGAAATGGCGGTTGAGGGTGCCTTTTACGATGAAGAGGTTGTACCAGAAGCGCCTGTCTATGACGTGAAGGAGGCAACGATTTCAGAAAAAGCGTTTGTCGAAGTGTTGCCGCTGACAAGTCAGAGTGAGGATGGTTCAGTTTGTACGAAGGGCTATGCCTACGAAACAGGGCGCTTTGGTTTAACAGCAGAGGAAAACGTGCAATTCTTAGCACAGCTTGCGAAGCGGTCATTACCAAAACGTGGGAAAACACTCGTTGTCGGTACCGGTGAATGCATGTTTTTACCGATGATGTTAGGGCTGAATCTAGGTGAGGACGTATATACACAATCAACGACACGAAGCCCAATTTTTGTAGATGAACAGTCGGTTATTTATGAAAAATATCGTTTTGGAAGCCTTGAGAATGCAGGTGTACCAAACTTCTTATATAGCGTGTCAAAAGGAAACTTTGAGCAAATTATCATCGTGGTAGAGCGTATTGCGGACCAGCAAGGACTAGATACGCTTATTGCGCAATTATCTGTACCTGTACTAGTAGTTGAATTAACGAGAGGGGTGTTGCAGTATGACGGTCAACACATTTATGAAAACGAGTTATAGTGCTGATGATGTTATTTTTTTATTGAAGGATTTAAGTGATATTGAGCTAGAAAAAGATACATTTGCGCGTGAGCAACTGATTCAGCAAGGGGTGCATTATTCGACAATGCTTCCAAAGGAATTTCAGCCGAGTGAGGCATATATTGAACTTTTCCATAAGACGCTCGCACAGTACAGTAAACGTATTGCTGATGCGGTCGCGGTTGTAGCGGAAATGATTGTGGCGCATAAATCGATTGACCGCGTAGTGCTCGTAAGCTTAGCGCGAGCTGGTACGCCAATTGGTATTTTAATTAAACGTTATTTAGAGCAGAAATATAAGCGTACAGTGCCACATTATGCGATTTCAATCGTTCGTGATCGCGGCATTGATGAAGTGGCGATTCGTTATATGCTCGCACAGCATCCGGAGGCAGAGCTACAATTTGTTGATGGCTGGACAGGTAAGGGCGCGATTACGCGTGAATTGACGGAGGCTTGTAAAGGGCTGAAGCAGCAAGGCATTGAGCTAGATGATACGCTCGCAGTGCTTGCAGACCCTGGGCATTGCTCATCGATGTATGGCACGCGTGATGACTTTTTAATTCCTTCTGCTTGCTTGAACTCGACTGTATCGGGTCTTGTCAGTCGTACTGTATTAAATGATGACTGGATTCATGAGGGCGATTTTCATGGGGCAAAGTATTATGCGCATTTAGTAGACCAAGATGTTTCAAACTTGTATATTGACACAATTGCACAGCATTTCTCAGAGACTACACCAGATGATTTAACGACAGAGCCTGTAACATGGCTTGGCATGCAGTCTGTAGAACGCATTCAAAAGAAATTTAATATTCAAAATACACATCATATTAAACCAGGTGTTGGCGAAACGACGCGTGTGCTACTGCGTCGTGTGCCATGGAAGATTCTCGTAAATCCAGCGCATGATGCGGACCTACAGCATATTTATATGTTGGCTGAGGAGCGCGGTGTGCCGGTGGAAGTATACACAGATATGAGCTATTCTTGCTGTGGTTTGATTAAGGAGCTAACAGAATAATGCATGTATTAACAACAGATTTAGATCGTACCTTTATTTTTTCAGAACGTACAATTGGTATTCCGCTTGAAGAAACGCGCTGTATTGAGCAGCTAGATGGCAAGCCGATTTCCTATATTTCAAATAAAACGGCGCAGTTAATGGAAGAAGTGACTGCACGTAACATTGATATTATTCCCGTGACGACGCGCTCGCTTGCACAGTATGCGCGCATTGAATTATTTCAACAAAAAGTACCACACTATGCGGTCGCTTGTAATGGTGGCTTTGTATTACGTAATGGTGAGGTAGATGAGGAATGGGCAAAAATTGTCGCAAAAAATGTTTCAACTTGTTTGAGTTTCGCTGATTTTCGTACGCGCTTTGCGGCATGCTGGGAAATGGAGATGTTTCGTAAAATTAATGGCGTCGATGAACTATTTTACGTGCTGCTAATAGATGAAGCGAAAAAAGATATTGATGTCCTCAATGCGCTGCATGAACAATTCCAACAAGTAGACTGGACGACGTATTTACATGGTAAGAAATTTTATGCACTGCCAAAAACATTGTCTAAGGAGGCGGCTGTGACATATGTTCTAGACAAAATTCAGCCGACTGTCCACTATGCAGCAGGAGATTCCTTTATGGATTTAGGAATGATGCAGCTAACGGATACGCATTTTTCACCACAGCATGGCGAGATTTATGAGAAGTTAGGCGATGCGTCACCGGTACGTGTACTTGACGCACGCGGAGCAGCCTTTACCGAGCAGATGTTAGAAGAGCTTATAGCGAATGTGCAGTAATTTGCTTAGTTTGACCGTTTAGATTGAAAAAGTTGAGATAGTCTATTAGAATATACTGAATATTCAGTTTTGGTTATGAGAGGAGCAGGTTGAGATGAGTTTAGAAAAAACACAAGCAGGTTATTTTGGTGAGTTTGGTGGTAGTCAGGTTCCACCTGAATTGCAAAATGTATTATCGATTTTAGAGGAAAACTTCAATAAATATAAAGATGATGCAGATTTCAAAAAAGAGCTTGATTATTATTTCAGTGAATATGTTGGGCGTAAGTCACCCCTTTACTTCGCTGAAAATTTAACGACTCGTTTAGGTGGCGCAAAAATCTACTTAAAGCGCGAGGACTTGAATCATACAGGCTCTCATAAAATCAACAATGTATTAGGACAAATTCTTTTAGCAAAACGTATGGGTGCGCACCGTATTATTGCGGAGACAGGTGCTGGTCAGCATGGTGTCGCAACGGCAACCGTTTGTGCAATGTTTAAAATGGATTGTGTCATTTATATGGGTGCGGAAGATATGAAACGCCAAGCGCTAAATGTATTCCGTATGGAGCTTTTAGGTGCGAAAGTTGTTGCGGTAACAGATGGGCAAGGTCGCTTAAAAGAAGCGGTTGATGCGGCATTTGCCGATTTAGTAGAGAACTATGAAAATTCATTTTATCTACTAGGCTCGGCTGTCGGCCCACATCCATTCCCAACGATGGTGAAGCATTTCCAATCCGTCATTAGCCGCGAAAGTCGCGAACAAATTTTAGAAAAAGAAGGCAAATTACCGACAGCTGTTCTAGCATGTGTGGGTGGTGGGAGTAATGCCATTGGTTCGTTTGCAGAATATATTGATGATGCAGCGGTACGCTTGATTGGTGTTGAACCGGACCAGGCACCATCGCTTACACAGGGAACACCGGGTGATTTACATGGCTTCCGCTGCCTTGTGCTACAAGATGAGGCAGGGAATCCACAGCCAACGTATTCGATTGCGGCAGGTTTAGATTATCCAGGCGCAGGTCCTGAGCACTCTCAGTTAAAAGTGACAGGGCGCGGGGAATATGTGACCGTATCGAATGAGGAAGTATTAGAAGCCTTTATGATACTTTCAAAAGAAGAAGGTATTATTCCGGCGTTAGAAAGCTCACATGCCGTGGCATATGCGCTGAAATTTGCACCGACACTATCAACCGATGATGTCATTATCATCAATATTTCAGGGCGCGGGGACAAAGATGTGGAGCAAGTCTATGCAATGTTAAACAAGGACTAATTGAATAGATAGGTAAAAGCGATTGATGGACTTTTTTCATCAATCGCTTTTTTGCTGTTTAAAGAAAGATTAGCTAGCTGAATTTTGATAAATTCCGTATGACGAAAAATCTTAATATATTAACAAAAATACTGAACAATAGTATTTTTATCCAATGAAAAAAGAGTGATAAATGGAATTTGGAATGTTTCTAGCATTTTACAGCGTAACTAAGCATATTTCGAATATTTTTGTAGAATAAAATTGTAATAGTAGGAAAATTCTGATAATATATTTTTAACAAAAATAACCATAAAAGATTTTTGTTTCCTTTTAAATTTAGCTTGAGTAGGAGGTGCACACAGATGGTTTCATACATTATTAAACGTTTTCTTATGATGATTGCGACGATTTTTATTATTGCGACCTTGACTTTTGCGCTTATGCATTCGATTCCGGGCTCGCCATTTGACAGCGATAAAACGTCGAATCCGGTCATTCAACAAAACTTAGAAAAGTTTTATCATCTCGATGATCCGCTTCCGGTACAGTATGTCAGTTATTTGAAAGCCATTGTGACATTCGATTTTGGCCCATCGATTAAAAAGCCAAATGAAACAGTGAATTCGCTGCTAGAACGAGGATTTCCAATCTCGCTTGAGCTCGGCATGATTACGATTATTGTCGCCTGTATTTCCGGGATTATTTTAGGAACGCTCGCAGCGCTGCGGCATAACGGGCTCATTGATTATTTTGCGATGGCGATTGCGGTTATTGGAATATCCATTCCAAACTTTATTTTAGCGACGGTACTGATTCAAGTATTTGCGGGTCAGCTTGGCTGGTTGCCTGCTGCTACATGGTCGAGTCCAAAGCATATGATTTTGCCAACACTTGCCCTCGCTACAGGCCCAATGGCGATTATCGCCCGTCTAACACGCTCAAGTATGCTTGAGGTGCTGACACAGGACTACATAAAGATGGCAAAGGCGAAGGGGCTGAAGCCATGGCGCATTGTATTCCGACATGCACTGCGTAATGCAATGATGCCGGTCGTGACGATTATGGGCACGATGCTCGCATCCATTTTAACGGGAACATTCGTTATTGAAAAAATCTTTGCGATACCAGGGATGGGGAAATACTTCGTTGAGAGTATTAATAACCGTGATTACCCCGTTATTATGGGCACAACGGTCTTTTACAGTGCCTTCTTAGTATTCATGCTGTTTATCGTCGACATTGTATACGGCTTGTTAGATCCCCGAATTAAACTGCATAAAAAAGAAGGTGAAACTTCATGACAAATATCGATGTAAAAGACGAATGGTTTCGTCCTAAAAAAAAGGATGGCGATGAAAAAGAACAGGTCATGCGGCCGTCGCTCTCTTACTGGAAAGATGCGTGGCGTAGGCTTCGTAAAAATAAACTTGCGATGCTTGGCCTGATTTTTCTTGTGTTGTTAGCACTCTTTGCGGTTTTTGTACCGATTTTTTCACCCCATTCGGTGACGACAACAGACTTACCGAATCAAAATCAGCCCCCTTCAGCAAAGCACTGGTTTGGGACTGATGAAATGGGGCGCGATGTCTTTACGCGAACATGGTACGGCGCACGGATTTCCTTATTTGTTGGCTTAATGGCCGCGTTAATCGACTGTATCGTCGGCATTATTTATGGCGGTATTAGCGGCTATAAAGGTGGCCGCGTCGATATGGTCATGATGCGTATTGTTGAAGTGCTATATGGCTTACCAAATCTACTTGTTGTTATTTTATTAATGGTTGTGATGGGGCCAAGTTTAACGACGATTATTATTGCTCTGACCATTACCGGCTGGGTCGGTATGGCACGTATTGTACGTGGGCAGGTGCTACAAATTAAAAACTACGAATTCGTCACTGCTTCGAAATCCTTTGGTGCGAGCTCATCCCGCATTATTCGTAAAAACTTATTACCAAATACAATGGGGCCCATTATTGTTCAAATTACATTAAGTGTCCCAAGTGCCATTTTTGCGGAAGCATTCCTTAGTTTCTTAGGGCTTGGTGTACAAGCACCGTATGCCAGTTGGGGCGTAATGGCGAATGATGCCTTACCGGTTATTTTATCTGGCGACTGGTGGCGGTTATTCTTCCCAGCATTATTTATTTCGATTACGATGTTCGCATTTAACGTACTCGGCGATGGTCTACAAGATGCGCTAGATCCGAAGTTAAGGGGGTAACGACATGATGACACAAGCACAGCAGCATGAGCATGTTGCTGCCCGTGAAAAAGTATTAGAAGTGCATAATTTACATGTGACCTTCAAAACATTTGGAGGCGAGGTAAAGGCAGTACGCGGCGTTTCTTTTGATTTGTATAAAGGCGAGACACTAGCCATTGTAGGCGAATCGGGTTGCGGTAAAAGTGTAACATCGAACGCCATTATGGGCCTCATTCCACAGCCACCGGGTCGCATTGAAAATGGGCAGATTGTATACAACGGCAAGGATTTATCAAAGATGCCGAAAAAAGCACTGCGTAAAATTCAAGGTATGGACATTTCGATGATTTTTCAAGATCCGATGACGGCACTAAATCCAACGCTGACGATTGGTGAGCAGCTAACAGAAGGGATTCGTACCCATCATGGTTTATCAAAGGGTGAGGCGAAAAAACGGGCAATCGAGATGCTGAATCTCGTTGGAATTCCAAATCCAGAAGAGCGCTTAAAGCAATATGCCCACCAGTTTTCAGGTGGAATGCGCCAACGAATTGTCATTGCGATTGCGCTTATTTGCGAGCCGGACGTACTTATTGCGGATGAGCCGACGACCGCGCTTGATGTGACGATTCAAGCGCAGATTTTAGAGTTATTCGCATCGATTCAGGAGCGCATGGGTATTTCCATTATTTTAATTACCCATGATTTAGGCGTTGTCGCGAAAATTGCTGATCGTATTGCGGTCATGTATGCTGGTCAAATTATTGAAATTGGCACGAAACGGGATATTTTTTACCGCAACACGCATCCATATACGCGCGGCTTGCTTAATTCTGTTCCGCGTCTCGATTTACTAGAGGAGGAGCTCAAGCCAATAGATGGCACACCACCCGATTTATTTGACCCACCAGTAGGCTGTGGCTTTGCGGCACGCTGTCCATTTGCGATGGATGTCTGTGAGCACGTAGAACCACCTGCGACATATATAACGGAGGAGCACCGTAGTTATTGCTGGCAGCAAGATGAGCGAGCAAAGGGGCTTTTCGCTAATTATTAGTGACTCGTACAGTTGTACATCACATACATCATTTGAATCAAAAGGGGGATTTTTATGAAGAAGTGGCTATTACTTACGCTATTGGCGCTTGCAATGGTTGTCATGGCGGCCTGTACCGCAAATGAGGATGCAGGAAAAAATGAAGGCAGTGAGTCTTCTGGCGATAAAAAGTCAGAAAAAGTGTTGTATTTAAACAATGGTGTCGAGCCGACATCCTTTGACCCGTCTGTGGCATTTGATGCGGTATCGTGGAATCCATTAAATAACTTAATGGAGGGCTTAGTTCGTTTAGATGAAAACAACGAGCCAAAAGAAGCCATTGCTGAAAAAATCGATATTTCAGATGATCAAAAAACGTATACCTTCACATTACGTGAGGATGCGAAATGGTCAAATGGCGATGCAGTAACAGCTGGTGACTTTGTGTATGGCTGGACGCATATGCTAGACCCTGAAACAGCGTCACCTGCCGCATTTTTAGCGTACGGTATTGTTGGTGCTGAGGACTTTAATACAGGTGAAGGGAAAGCAGATGGTATTGGTATTAAAGCAATTGATGATAAAACATTTGAAGTAACATTAACCGATCCAACAGAGGCATTTCTAAATATTATTTCAAATCCGAGCTTCTTCCCAGTAAATGAAAAAGCAGCGACAGACAATGCGAAATGGTTCGCTGAGGCAGATTCTTTTGTTGCGAATGGTCCATTCAAATTAGCATCATGGGATCACGACTCAAAAATGGTCTTTGAGAAAAATGACCAGTATTGGGATAAAGACAATGTGAAGCTTGATAAAGTCGAGTGGACAATGGTCAATGATACGAATACAGAATATCAAATGTATCAATCAGATGAGCTGGATATTTCATCTGTACCAGGTGAAATGTATTCGAAATTAAAAGATAGTGATGAATTAGTCAATTCAGAGCAAGCGGGTGTGGCATTCTACCGCTTTAACGTAGAAAAAGAGCCATTCACAAACAAAAAAGTACGCCAAGCATTTGCGTATGCAGTAGACCAAGATAATATCGTGGAATACGTAACGAAAATCGGTCAAAAACCAGCGCATGGCTTCGTATCATATGGCTTCAAAGGGCCAGATGGTAATGAATTCCGTGATACAGTTGGCGATTTAATCGGTCTTGATAAAGAAAAAGCGAAGAAATTATTAGAAGAAGGTATGAAGGAAGAGGGCTGGGATACACTTCCGAAAGTAACACTGACGTATGGTACATCACCAGATAACCAAAAAGTGGCGGTTGCCTTACAAGACCAGTTCAAAGAAGCATTAGGTGTTGAAGTGAAGCTACAAAGCGTGGAATCAAGCGTATTTATGGCGGAGCAAAAAGAATTAAAGCATCAATTATCTCGTTCATCATTCTTATATGACTATGCAGATCCAGTGAATGCATTAGAAAGCTTCATTACGGATTCTTCAATGAACCGTACAGCGTGGTCAAATAAAGAATATGATCAATTAATTGCGGATGCGAAATCAGAGCAAGATTCTGAAAAACGCTGGACATTACTACAAAATGCAGAGAAATTATTAATTGAAGAAGCACCGATCGTGCCTGTTCATTTCTACAATCAATTAAGCGTGCAAAAGCCTTCTGTATCAGGCATCGTGCGTCACCCAGTTGGTTATTTAGAGTTGAAATTTGCGGATAAAGAATAATGGAAGCTGGCAGTGCTCGTCACTGCCCTTCGCTGTAGAAATAACGGGTTTGTTTCTACAGCGAAGGGGGCGTTCTTATATGCAGAAACCACAACGATTAAAAAAGGGAGATAAAATTGGCATTATCGCACCAGCAAGCTCACCCAATCAAAAGGCATTGGAAAAGTCGCTCTCATTTTTAACAGCGCTAGGCCTCGAATACGAATTTGGAAAAACAGCACATAGCGAATATGGCTATTTATCCGCGACCGATGACCTGCGTAAAGCGGACGTAGAGGACATGTTCCGCCGCGAGGATATTGCGGGCATTATTTGTGCGTGCGGTGGCTATGGGAGCGCACGTTATACGGATACGCTCGATTTTGAGCTCATTCGTCAAAATCCGAAAATTTTCTGGGGCTATTCAGATATTACATTTTTACATAATGCATTGCAGCGTCACGCAGACCTGGTGACATTCCACGGGCCGATGCTTGGCTCAGATATTGGCCATGACACCTTTTTAGAACAGTCAGCCGCACAGTTTCAGCAGCTATTCACACCTACAGCGCTTGTTTATGATGACTGCTTTTATGCGGGTATCGAAACGGTGGTTGAAGGTGTAGCCCACGGCAAAATTGTTGGGGGTAATCTGAGCTTACTCGCGAGCGCTGTCGGGACAGATTATATGCCACTGACGGCTGGTAATCTTTTATTAATTGAAGATGTAGATGAGGAGCCGTACCGCGTGGATGGCATGCTCAACCAGCTGCGAATGGCTGGTGTACTCAATGAGGTAAGTGGGGTTATTATTGCGAGTTTTTCCGGTGCTGAGCCGAAGAAACGAAAAAAATCACTAACACTAGATGAGGTTTTCGCACATTACTTTGCATCACTACAGGTGCCGGTCGTGAAAGGGGTGCAAATCGGGCATTGTCAGCCGCATTTTGCATTGCCACTCGGGGTAAATGCGGTACTAGATGCGACGAACTGCACGATTACGATTGAAGCGGGTGTGCAATAACGAAGGGGGATACAACGATGGATGATAAAATTTTAGAAGTCAAAGCGCTGCAAAAGCATTTTTCATTAGAGCGAAATCAAACATTAAAAGCAGTGAATGGTATCTCATTTGATGTGAAAAAAGGGGAAACATTTGGCCTCGTTGGTGAATCGGGCTGCGGGAAATCGACAGCCGGCCGCACAATTATGGGCTTATATAATCGTTCAGGTGGTGAGGTGCTGTTTAAGGGGCAGGATGTGCATAAGAAAACCGACAAAGAGCGTCATCAATTTTTACGCCAAATGCAGATGATTTTTCAGGACCCGTATGCCTCACTAAATCCGCGCTCTACCGTATATGAAATTATCGCAGAGCCGCTGCTTGTACATGAAATCTATCAATCAAAAAAAGAGCTGTCAGCGAAAATTTATGAGCTACTGGAATCCGTTGGGCTAAACCGAGATCATGCCAATCGCTATCCGCATGAATTTTCTGGGGGACAGCGCCAGCGTATCGGGATTGCCCGCGCACTCGCATTAGACCCGGAGTTTATTATTTGTGATGAGCCGATTTCAGCACTCGATGTATCTGTACAGGCATCGGTCGTAAAGCTCCTGCAGCGTTTACAAAAAGAAAAGGGTTTCACCTACTTATTTATTGCGCATGATTTATCGATGGTAAAATATATTTCGAGCCGAATTGCGGTAATGTATTTAGGGAAAATCGTCGAGCTGACAACGAGTGAGCAGCTGTATCATAATCCACTGCATCCGTATACGCAGGCATTATTATCTGCCATTCCGATACCTGACCCAGATATTGAGGAGGCCCGCCGTCGAATTATTTTAGAGGGCGAGTTACCGAGTCCGATTGATCCACCAACAGGCTGTGTATTTCATACGCGCTGTGCTCATGCCTGTGAGGCTTGTGTCACAGTAGAGCCTACGTGGCGTGAGCAGGAGGGCGAGCATTTTGTAGCCTGTCACTTAATGGATGATTCGATTGAAATGGGCAAACCGTTACGCGTGCAACAGGAAGTGTAAAGAGGCGGTTTTAACCGACCTCTTTTTATTTTGTCAATTTTTGTCAAAATGTCTATTTTTCTTTTAAATGCTATAAAATCCCTTTTAAATGCTGTATTATCGACTGTTTAAAAAACAGCATTTATTCGTTTAAATTCGACAAGTTTTCAGCGTTCACACAGTTTGAATTGCAATTGAAAATCATTATCAATAAAATAGAAGTGTATTAAACGATAATCGTTATCAATTAGAACTGAGGGACCTTACTATGATGAAAAATATTGCCTGCATGGGCATCGACATTCAATTTGCACGTCTGAATGCGCTTGATGCAAAACGTGGCCTTGTGTTTTTATATGAATATGATTTACCATACACGGATTTAATGGCTTTTGATGGCGTCATTATTTCAAATCATGTCGACGAAGCATTTTTAGTCGAGCATAATGCGGTGTTAACGGACTATTTAGCAAAGGGAGGCGTTATTTTCACACTTGCTGAAAAGGGACTGCCTTGGCTAACGGAAGTAGCAAATTGGAAGCGTTCTCCAATTCCACTAAAAGATCGTGAAGCACGTATTATCGCAACAGACCATACATTATTTGAAGGCGTTACGTCATATGATATTGAATATCGTAAAGGCGTACGTGGCTTCTTCTCACGTGGCTATTTTGAAACGGTGCCTGCACATGCGAAGAAATTGGTTGTAGACCAACAAGATAATGTCATCGTTTATGTGGACCGTGAATCAACAAATGGCACAATCTATGCGGGTGCGGGAACAGATATGTACCGCATTTACATTCATGAGGATAATTCATCGAGTGAAGTAAGTCTGCAAATGCTTGAAGCAATTCATACAGAAGCAGCACGCAATCGAGGTGACAACTAATGACACGTCGCGTATCAGAAGAAGAATTTACTGTATTGAAAGGAGCTCTTTAATATGAGCATTGCATTAATTGTGAATGGTACACCGTATCAAAACCGCTTCCTAGAGGAAGAAGAGTTTCACTATGTCTACGATGATGTGCTGCATATTCGAGATTTACATAGCCATGATTTAACACAATATGACACCGTGTTACTATCATGTCGTTTGGATATTACGTTATTAAAACGCTATCAATCGAAATTATTAAATGTATTACATGCGGGAAAACGTATTGTTATTTTTGGCGAAGTATTAGATCACTTTATGCCAACAGTAGACTGGGAAGATTCTGAAGTAAACTTTAGCTGGTGGGTACGTCCAAACGGCGGTTTACCACTGAATCAACAGCACGCTAATCATCCACTCTATCATTTCTTAACAGTGCCTGATATGAAATGGCATTATCACGGGACGTTTATGCCGCCAGAAGGTGCAATGTCGCTACTAGATACACCAGATGGTCGCTCGATTTTCTATGTAGATGATAGTAGCTTTAATGGACAATTAGTCGTAACATCACTTGACCCAATGTTCCATATCGGACTGGGCTTCATTAATCAATCAAAGCCATTTTTACATGGCTTAGCAAATGGCTACGAGAGGAAGAAAAGTAATATGAAGAAAAAATTTGGCTTCTTAGCAGCGGCGACACTTGCGGCAGGGCTATTAGCAGCATGTGGCAATGATGATACGAAAGAGGCAACATCGACAGGCGAAAAACAAACAACAGCTGAAGAAAAAATGATTCAAGATCAACTTGGTCGTGACGTAACCGTACCAGGCGAAATCGATCGTATCGTAGTTGGCGGTATTTTACCGTACTTCTCAACTTGGTATGTTGCAACGAATTCAACAAAAGAAATTGTTGGGATGCATCCAAACTCATATAATGCAGCAGAAAACTCAATGTTAGCAAAAATTTCACCAGACGTGTTAAAAGCATCTACAAACTTTGTACAAAATGGTGAAGTGAATGTTGAGGAACTAATGAAAGTGGACCCTCAAGTGTATTTTGAAATCGCAACCGACCAAAAATCAATTGAAAAAGTAGAGGAAGCGGGCATTCCAACAGTAGGCGTAAAAGCCATTGATGCAGCAGCGGCAGAGCCTCTTGCGACGTTTAATAGCTGGCTAAAATTAACTTCTGATATTAAGGGTGGCGACACAACGGACCGCGCTGATAAATTCATCAAAGAAGGTACAAAAGTACAAAAAGAAATCGATGCTAAACTAGCGGATGTAAAAGAAAAAGACAAGCCGAAAGTATTATTCTTATTCCAACATAATGATAAATCCATCGTCGTTGGCGGGGCAAACTTCTTCAGTGAGAAATGGACGAAAGCAACAGGTGGTATTGATGTTGCTGGTGATTCAGGTGCTCAAGGGCAAAAAGAAGTAAATATGGAGCAAATTTATAAATGGAATCCAGATATTATTTACATCACAAACTTCACACAGACACAGCCAGAGGACTTACTAGAAAATAAAGTATCTGGTCAAGACTGGAGCGATGTTGCGGCTGTTAGAGAAGGCAAGGTCTACAAAGTGCCACTTGGTATTTATCGTTGGTTCCCACCATCAGGTGATGCACCACTTATGCTGAAATTCTTAGCACAGCATAATCACCCAGATGTATTTGATTACGATATGAAGGAAGAAATCAAAACATATTATAAAAACTTCTATGAATTTGATGTGACCAATGAGGAAGTAGAAAGTATTTTACATCCATCATCAGATGCGGCAAAATACTAGAATGAAAAAGAAGTCTCTTTACGGAGGCTTCTTTTTTACATGTTCCGATAGCCAAACCCCTTCAATCAAGCTAAACTGAAGATACCATAATAAAAAGTGAGGGGATTATGATGATGATTCGTCCATATACGGATGCTGATGAGCAAGGTTGGTTGCGCTGTCGGGTGCTCGCCTTTTTAAATACTGCTTATTTTGATAATGTACTGCAAAAAAAGGAGCATTATGAAAACCCATCAATCGAGCTCGTCGCAATTGAAAATAATCAAATAGTGGGCTTGATTGATATTGAATACGAAATGGAGCCTCAGACAATTTGTACGGCACATGATACGGTTGGCGGCATGATTTGGCATATTGCGGTGCACCCAGATTATCAGCACCGACATATTGGCGAAGAGTTAATCAAAGCCGCGCTGAAGCAGGCAAAAGCATTGAAATTAACATATTTAGAAGCATGGACACGCGATAATGCGAAAATCCAAAAATGGTACGAAAAAATGCGTTTTGTGCAAACGTACACGTATCATCACTTGTATTTTGATGAACCAGCACTTGAAAAATATGATTTATCGGTGCCTGCACAGGTTCGTCCAGTGACGATGTTTGCGCATTATACAGGTAGTGACCCGGATGTATTAAATCGCGCCTCGCGAAGACATTTATGCATGTGCTATGTGAAACGTATTATTTAAATTTCATTGAAATGTCCGCCATACATGATGATGGTGCCAAGAAGTTCATTATAAACGGTCGCGTAAATCGTGTAGCATTGTTGCTCGTCATCATAGCCATCTTCGACAATGGCCTTGCCTTTAAAAAAACCGGGTAGTGGCACAAGACCTAGTAAGTGCTGTGCGTTTGTACGGGTAATTAAATGCCCATCTCGTGTGACATCAAGCAATAAATTAGAGCGCATCATCGTCGGTTTACCGAGCAAGTCATAGGCATGATTTGTCGCTAAATCAACGCGCGTAATCGAATCGAATTGACGTGTTTTCTCAGGGAAATAAAAGTTGCGATGCCAGTCAATATCAAATAAATCGTCGCCCGTTTGGATGCAGTGGTGTTCTAAATCAAATGGAATATCATGGCCCTCTTCTGGGAAGAGGAAATCCATCGTAGTCGCTGCATAATAAAAGGGAGTAAGAAGCGCAGAGCCATGTGAAATCTCATGCATAACCCCTTTTGCGCGAAAGACATCGCCGGCATTTGTGGCATAGCGGTGCTGTAATTTTGGATGCATTCGTTCAAAACGATCGCCAAGCAGTTGTTTATATACAGACATTTTTATCATTCCTTTCGAAAAATAGGGGCTCCGTACGAATGACGGAACCCCTGTTTTTAAATGTATACCCGCATTTTTTGCTTCCTAACAAAGTAGTCTGTACAGTGTTTCATTGCATCTCTACCCTTTTTACGTTATATATGAGTGTGAGGAGTGATAAATATGAATCGATGGGATGATCGCTATAAGCATGACCGGTATTTTTATGGCACAAAACCGAATGCCTTTTTAGCGCAGCAGTACGCGGTGTTTGAGCACCTGCCACATGTGGCCTGCTATGCAGAGGGAGAGGGACGAAATGCCGTTTTTCTAGCGACAAAGGGGCATCAGGTGACGGCGTATGACTATGCACAAGAAGGCCTGCGAAAAACAGCAGAGCTTGCCGAACAGTTTGATACGACAGTGGAAACAAAGCATCATGATTTATTGAATGATACGATAGAGCCAGCGCAGTATGACGGAGCGGTAATGATTTTTGGGCATTTTGCGAAAGATCAGCAGCTACATGTGCTTGAACAAATAATGACTTCACTGAAGCCAGGCGGCATTTTTCTTATGGAAGTGTATGAGGAAGCGCAGCTCGCATATAAAACAGGAGGCCCGCCGAATATAGATTACTTGTATGCCGAAGAGACATTACGTGATTGGGCACAACAATATGAAGTACTGCATTTTGACTGCGTAGAGGTTACACGTCATGAAGGTGTTGGCCATAAGGGACTTTGTAAGGTTGTTCAGGTTATTGTGAAAAAATAAAAAAAGCAGGAAGCGCAAAATAAAATGAACTGCACCCCAATTGTTAGACACAATCTAACAATTGGAGGTGTGGTTTTTTTATGACGAAATTTACGAGCGCATTAAAATTAGCGATTGTACAGGGAT
>NZ_JBHUOR010000021.1:0-10113 GCF_042686175.1 Kurthia populi
GGAATGGTAATTCCCAATTTGCGCATAAAAATAGAGAAGGTGATGTCAAATTCGACATCACCTTCTCTATTAAAGACTGGAATTTCTACTTATGTCCCAGCCTCTCTCTTAGTTTTTTTTAGATGGTCGCTAAGAACATCTCGTGTTTATCGGTTATCTACTTTTTCAGGGTACATATCATGATTCATTAAGCGATGCATCGCCATGTCTTCATATTTTGTGCCGGGGCGTCCATAATTACACCAGGGATCAATCGATAACCCGCCGCGTGGAGTGAATTTGCCCCATACTTCAATATAACGAGGCTCTAATAAGTTAATTAAGTCATCCATAATTTTATTCATGCAATCCTCGTGGAAATCACCGTGATTACGGAAACTAAATAAATAGAGCTTCAACGACTTGCTTTCGACCATTTTTTTGTCTGGAATATATGAAATATACACCGTCGCAAAGTCAGGCTGCTTCGTCATCGGACATAGACTTGTAAATTCAGGACAGTTGAATTTTACGAAAAAATCACGTTCCGCATGAAGATTGTCTACTGCCTCTAGTACCTCAGGAGCGTAGTTAAAAGCATAATTTGTGTGTTGATTACCAAGTAATGTTAAGTCACTTAGTCCTTGCTCATCTGTTCGTTGTGTCATGTTACTTCCTCCTTCCGCTAGAAGAAGAGAAAATATGAAAAAAAGCCGTATCCACTATCGGATACGGCATAACTGTCATATGATCCCATAGTTTTTTATAGAGGGTTTCAGCTATGAACCTCTTCTTTTAGCTTTATGCCTTTAATTTATCACAGTTATAAGAATTGCACAATATTTTCTTTAAAAAGAAAGATTGAGACGATAAATCATCCAGGTATCCATCTCTGTAAAGCCATATTTTTGATAAACCGGTTTTCCCATTGTAGAAGCTTCTAGCAGCAAGACCGGCACATGACGTTTTTTCGCTTCACTTACCAATTTATCGAGCAGAGCAGATGCAAGTCCTTGTCCACGATAAGAGGTATGTGTATAAACATTCGTGATATACCCTTTTATACCACTTGCATTCGTATAGCTTGGTGGAAAAGCATAAAAAATTACACCGGCTGTTGCAATGATTTCGTCCTGTTCTTCGACAATCCATTGCACAAGCGAATTATCTCTAAAATTGCGCTCAAAAAAAGTATTTAATTCATTGTCAATAATGGTATCCGGCGTACTGCCCTCATCAATTAATTGCCGTTTTCGTAGTTCGATTAAAACCGGAATATCTTGAGGTGTTGCAAGGCGGTATAGCATGGAACCAGCTCCTTTCCCTATTATATAAATGAACATAACAGAAAATTGATACAGCACGCAATGTTAAATACTAGACTTTTCAATTCCTTTCAACGACCATATTTAGTAAAATAAAGCATATACTACTTATCCTTTTGCCAATGGTGAATCGTGTATGAGGAGGGACTTTCAATGAATGTAAAAGAACGTGTTTGGAAAGGTTTTATTGCACAGGATTCAGTTGATTTGACAATTCTCCCGGAGGAAGTGGCAACGTCTTGGCTGCATTGCCGAGCATTAGAGGTTGACCCATATGCACGTAAAAGTGAGGCAATCTTAACGCCGCCCCAGTTACGTGAGCAGCAAAGGAAAAATGAACGATTGATTGCGCTTGTACAGCAGGAACTACGCATGTATGAAGCTTATTTCAAATTACAATTACCCGTTTTTATTTTAACGGATGCAAATGGATACATATTGTGGCGCGACGGTCATGAGGGAACAAAACGCGTTGCAAATGACATGTCATTTTCAGAAGGGCATCGCTGGCATGAGCAGGATGTTGGCACCAATGCGATTTCGTTAGCGATTCAGACGGGGGCTGTGATGTCACTGACAGGTTATGATCACTATGCGGTAGGCTCTCATGCATGGGCTTGTACTGCGGCGGCAATTTATGATGAGCATGATAAGGTATGTGCAGTACTAGACATTTCCTCACATTTAAACGATTCTGCGGCAGCACAAGAAGTAAATACGTTTATGAAGCTACTGACAGCAACGATTTCATCCAAAATAAAGTCACGTTATCTAGAAGAGAGAAAGCAACTTGTAGACTATAGCTATCGTATGACACAGCCAGGGGTTGTCTGTGATGAATTTGAGCGTATTGTCAAAATCTCGGCGCAACTTTTTATTGAAGAGGCACAGTGGCAAGGACAACCGATTCATGCACTTTTAAAGGAACAAGTGCTACAAGCATTGCCACAGCCTATTTTTCTAGATGACCAAATGATTGGTTACTTTTATCCGATCGTACAGCAGGAAGAGGAAACAAAACAGTTTTTCTATCAAGGAGTGCCTTCTAAAAATGAAGCATATCGTGCATTTATGGCGCAAGTGGAAAAGGTGGCAAGCAGTCCACTACCCGTGCATATTTACGGGGAGTCGGGAAGTGGGAAAGAAGTCATCGCCAAAACATTACATGAAAATAGCGCCGTTGCGAATGGGCCACTTGTAGCGATTAATTGCGGAGCCATTAGTGAAAGTTTATTAGAAAGTGAATTATTTGGTTATGCGCCGGGTGCCTTTACCGGGGCAAATGCGAAAGGATATAAAGGGAAAATTGCCGAAGCGCATGGGGGTACATTATTTTTAGATGAAGTAGATAGTATGTCAAAGCGTATGCAAGCAGCGCTCTTACGCGTGTTAGAAAATCAAGAGGTGACCCGTATTGGTAGCACGAAGGTCGAGCGAGTATCATTTCGCATTGTGACCGCGAGTAACCGGGATTTACGTGCAGAAGTCGAAGCGGAAAATTTTCGAATGGATTTATTTTATCGACTATATGTTTGTCCGCTATCGATTCCGCCATTGCGTGAACGTAAGGAAGATATTTTCGTCTTTATGCAAGATTATTGTATGAAGAAAAATTGGTATCCTTATTGGCTCGCTACTGCTTATGAAGTGGCACAACACTATGAATGGTACGGCAATATTCGTGAGTTAAATAACTTTTTAGAGCGGCTACATGTCTATTATGAACATGTAGAACCAACGAGAGAACAACTGCAACAAACGATTGAAATGGGGACAATTGAACGGACAAAAAGAAAGCGTTTGCAACAAAATGTAGCGCCAATGTCTGAGGAGGAGAAGCAATTACGAGCCGTACTTGAACAGCATCATTATCACATTTCAAAGGCCGCCGCTGCGTTAGGAATGGCGCGCAGTACACTGTATCGTAAAATGAAACGCTACAATTTGAAGTGAATTAAGACAAAAACGCAACAATGTGTTGCGTTTTTTTTATTTGTTGAAAAGAAAAATACCGGCGTGACGGCATTTTTAAAGTTGGCATGGTTTTTGCATAAAGAAAGGTGTAGGCAAAAGAATGGAGGGGGTAGCAGTGAAGCACTATGACGTAGTCATCATTGGCGCAGGACCAGGGGGTTATGTAGCGGCTATTAAGGCGGCGCAGCAAGGGATGCAGGTGGCAGTCATCGAGAAGAAAAAGATTGGCGGCACTTGTTTAAATGTCGGCTGTATACCGTCAAAAGCATATTTAAAGCATGCCGAATGGTTATTAACTATGAAAGAGGCACAGGCATACGGTATTGAACATACAGTTGGGCCAATCCATTTCGATCAATTGGTAGCACGAAAAAATAGCGTCGTAACATCTCTACAAGGCGGTATTCATCATCTGTTTAAGCAAAATGAAATCGCTTACTTTGAAGGAGAAGCAACACTTACGCGCGACAAAACGGTGCAAGTAGGAGCGCAGCGCTTAACAGCAGATAAGCTTCTACTTGCGACGGGCAGTACACCATTTGTACCACCAATCAAAGGCATTGAAAATGTGCGCTATCATACGACTGATACATTTTTTGATATGACAACCTTACCGAATAAGCTTGTTATTATCGGAGGCGGCGTTATTGCAGTTGAGCTCGCTTTTGCGATGGCTCCGCTTGGTGTCGAGGTCAGTGTATTAGAAGTAGCACCCGATATTTTAGGCACAGAAGATGTAGCGGTTCGTACATTATTGAAAAAGAAATTACAGGAACTTGGCTGTACGGTGCACACCGGCATTACGCTACAACAGGTCACAGCAACAACCGTACACACATCAGTTGGAAACGTTGACTTTGACGAATTATTAGTGGCAACGGGACGCAAAGCGAATCTAGCGCTCGCTACGCAACTTGGCCTAAAGGCGGACCGATTTATCGAGGTCAATGCACATTATGAAACATCGGTGGCTGGTGTATATGCGATTGGGGACGCAATTGGTGGCTATATGCTCGCGCATGCAGCGAGTGCAGAGGGCTTACATGCCGTCGCACATATGACTGGAGTCAATCCAGAACCTTTACAGCAAACACTCATTCCTCGTTGCATTTATACGACACCGGAAGTCGCAAGCTTTGGTTTAAGTGAAGAGGAGGCAAGAGCGAATGGCTATGATGTTCAAGTGAGCAGTATGCCGTTTAGCATTATTGGTAAAGCCATTGCCACGAATGACACAGAAGGATTTGTCAAAATCATTTCTGAAAAAACATATAACGAAATTTTAGGCGCGGTTATTGTCGGCGCCCATGCGACAGAAATGATCCATACGATAATGGCTGTCAAAAAAGCAGAGGGCTGTGTTGATGAATTGGCAAATTTAACATTTGGGCATCCAAGTCTATCTGAACTGACAGGAGAGGTAGCGAACAGTCTGATTTCACAAGCGATACATGGCTAATTACAAGGAGGAATTACGATGAAAAAACTGACAAAACAAAAAGCGGCATGGATTTATGAAAAAATGAATGATATTCGCAATTTTGAGGATGAAGTACATCGCATTTTCACGAGTGGAGAGATTCCAGGGTTCGTGCATTTATATGCAGGAGAGGAAGCAGTGGCAACAGGTGTTTGTGCACATTTAACAGATGAAGATTATATTACAAGTACACACCGAGGTCACGGACATTGTATCGCAAAGGGTTGTGACTTAAATGGCATGATGGCAGAAATCTATGGCAAGGAGACGGGTCTTTGTAAGGGGAAGGGAGGCTCGATGCATATTGCTGATATTGATAAAGGCATGCTTGGTGCGAACGGGATGGTTGGCGGTGGATTCCCAATCGCTGTTGGTGCAGGACTGCGTAATCAATACTTAAAAACAGACAGTGTAGTTGTTTGCTTTTTCGGTGATGGTGCAGCCAATGAGGGTGGTTTCCACGAAGGCATTAATATGGCGGCGATTTGGAAGCTTCCGGTTATCTTTGTTTGTGAGAATAATATGTTCGCGGAATCGACGCCACAGTCTTATTCATCGGCTTCTAAAACCATTGCGCAGCGTGCGGCGGCGTATGATATTCCAGGTGTCAAAGTAGATGGCATGAACTTAAAAGAAGTATATGATGCGGCAGGCGAGGCGGTAGAGCGTGCGCGTAAAGGTGAAGGGCCAACACTAATTGAATGCCTCACATATCGTAAATATGGTCACTTTGAAGGGGACGAGCAAAAATATAAAGCAAAAGAGGGACCTGAAAAAGAGCATGCAGATACAGATTGTATTGAGCTATTCCGTAAAGAAGCGATTGCAGGACGTTTATTAACGGCAAAACAGGCAGATGATATTGAAGAAAAGTCGCGCCAGGATGTGGCGGCAGCAATTAAGTTTGCAGAGGAAAGCCCTGTACCTCGTCCAGAAGCATTACTAGAAGATGTATACGTAGACTAATAAAAGGAGTGAAGGAACATGACAAGAAAAATTACATTTATGCAGGCGATTAACGAGGCTTTGGATCAATCAATGGATCGTGATAATAACGTGATTTTGCTAGGTGAGGACATTGCCGGTGGCGCAACAATCGACCATCTAGGTAATGAAGGTGCATGGGGCGGTGTATTTGGCGTCACCAAGGGACTGGTTGAAAAACATGGTCGTGAGCGCGTCATTGATACGCCAATTTCTGAGATGGGCTATATGGGTGCTGCGGTAGGTGCAGCAGCAACTGGCTTACGTCCTGTACCGGAATTAATGTTTAATGACTTCCTTGGCTTCTGTTTCGATACATTACTCGCACAGGGCTCAAAAATGCGCTATATGTTTGGCGGAAAAGCGAAAATTCCGATGACGGTACGCACATGTCACGGCGCAGGAGCATCTGCTGCGGCTCAGCACTCAGGCTCTTACTACGGGATGCTAGGCTCGATTCCAGGGATTAAAGTGGTTGTGCCATCTAATCCATACGATGCCAAGGGACTGTTAAATGCGGCAATTGAAGACGATAATATTGTCATTTTCTCTGAGGACAAAACGCTGTATGGGATTAAAGATGAGGTTCCAGAAGATTATTATACAGTGGAAATTGGTAAGGCCAAGGTGAAGCGAGAGGGCAGCGATTTGACGATTGTGACGATTGGGAAAATGCTGTATGTCGCAAATGATGTGGCGGATGCCCTTGAAAAGGATGGGGTTAGCGTAGAGGTGATTGACCTTGTAACGGCGGCACCGTGGGACCAAGACACGATTGTGAATTCTGTGAAGAAAACAGGGCGTCTAATTATTATTGATGAAGCGAATCCGCATAATAATACAGCCACAGACATTTCATCCGTTGTCGCGAATAAGGCATTCGACTATTTAGATGGACCAATTAAATGTGTTTGTGCACCAAATACGCCCGTACCATTTGCAACAAACTTAGAGCAATTATACTTACCGAATAAAGAAAAAGTACTCGATGTAGCGGCTGAATTAATTCAAGACTTAAAAAAATCGTAGGGTGGTGATCGTATGGCAACAGCAATTTTAATGCCAAAGCTTGGCTTAACAATGACAGAAGGTACTGTTGACGCATGGTATAAACAGGCAGGAGATTCAGTTGAAAAGGGTGAGGTCATCGCGACGATTAGCTCGGAGAAATTGACGCATGACGTGGAAGCCCCAGAAGCGGGTGTTTTGCAAATTGTGACAGCAGAAGAACAGGAGCAAGTATGCAAGGAGCCAATTGGCTATGTTGGTGCAGCTGGTGAGGAGGTTGCAACCGTAGCGGTCCCAGAAGAGCCTGTGATTTCTAATGAAGCTACAGCAGAAGCACCGATTGAAGTGAAAGCGCCAGTAAGACAGCAAGGTACACGTATTTTTATTACACCAATTGCACGAAAAATCGCAGCAGAACGTGGCTATGATTATACGCAAATCCCAGGTACGGGTGGCAATGGTCGTATTACACGACGTGATGTGGAAAGCTATGTACCGGTAGCTGAAGCGGCACCGGTAAAAGCTATCAGTAATACCGGTGAAGGACTAACAGGTATGCGAAAAGTGATTGCAAAACGCATGCACGCAAGTCTTCATGACACCGCACAAGTAACGTTACATCGTAAAGCAAATATTAGCTCATTAATGAAATTCCGCGAAAAAATGAAGAAAAAATTGGGGGACGAAGGCAAAGCATCGCTCGGCATTAATGTCCTGCTAACGCGCGCGGTCGTACTTGCACTAAAAGACCATCCTGAAATGAATGCTTCTTACGCAAATGGGGAGCATACTAAACATGAGGCGATTCATATTGGTATGGCGGTGGCAGTGGATGCCGGCTTAATTGTCCCAGTTATACGCGATGCAACCAATCAATCCTTATCCCAGCTTGCGGATAGCCTGCAAAATGTCGCAACGGGTGCGCGTAATAATACACTAAGTAGTGATTTATTAAGTGGTTCAACCTTCACCATCTCAAATCTAGGGCATGCCGGAGTAGAATATTTTACGCCAATTTTAAATACACCAGAAATCGGCATTTTAGGTGTTGGCGCATTATCTACAAAGCTTGTATTTACTAAAAAAGGCAAAGTGAAAGAACAGCAGGAACTACCACTAAGCTTAACATTTGATCACCAGGTGGTAGACGGAGCACCGGCAGGCGAATTTTTACAAACAATCTGTCAGTATTTAGAGAATCCGTATCGATTGGTGTTTTAGAGGAATGGAGAGATGAATATGTCAAAAGTGGCCGTCGTAACAGGTTCCGCAAGTGGACTTGGTCGAGGAATTGCAGAGCAGCTTATTCAGGATGGTTTTCGGGTAGTGTTACATGATATCAATGAAGTACTATTGAATCAAACAGTTGAAGAATTAAAGCAGCAAGGTGCAGATGTCATAGGTGTTCCTGGGGATGTTTCTAAACGTGCCGATCAATTTTACGTTGTAGAAAAAGCGGTAGAAGCATTTGGACAACTTGATGTTTTTGTTAATAATGCTGGAATTGATGCCGTGACACCATTTTTAGAAATTAATGAAGCTGAACTTAATCGTGTTTTTGCGATTAATGTTAACGGTGTCGTTTTTGGTACACAGGCAGCGGCACAGCAATTTATTAAGCAACAAACAAAAGGAAAAATCATTAATGCATGTAGCATTGCCGGGCACGAATCTTACGAGATGCTAGCGACCTATTCTGCTTCAAAACATGCTGTACGCTCATTTACACATGCATCGTCAAAGGAGTTAGCAAAGTACAATATTACCGTCAATGCCTACTGCCCAGGCGTTGCGAAAACGAAAATGTGGGACCGTATTGATGAAGAAATGGTTCGACACAGTGATGGTGCTCTTCAAATTGGTGAAGCCTTTGAACAATTTTCGGCAGGTATCTCACTAGGACGCTATCAAATTCCTGAAGATGTAGGGAATCTTGTATCCTTCCTTGCATCAGATAAGGCAGATTATATAACGGGTCAAGCCATTATTACAGATGGTGGGCTTGTCTATCGTTAATGACCTATTAATAAAAACACCTCCAAAATCATGGAGGTGTTTTTTGATTCGTCTGTATAACTTCGTGATACACTAAAGAAAAAAGTAGGTGTGATATGAATACAAAAATGATAGCAGATTATGCCAATGTTCATGTGAATACGGTCCGGTTGTACGAGCAGTGGGGCTATATTTCCCTTGTGCCGCGTGCCGCAAATGGTTACCGACAATATACAGCAGTGCATCAACAGCAGATGATGATAGCCCGCCTCGCTTTTCGCCAAGAGCTCATCCAAAATAATTTGCGCAAACGTGCGACTAAAATCGTTCAACTGAGTGGGCGATAGCAGTTTCAAGAGGCACTGAACGAAGCAACAAGCTACTTCAGTCATCTAAAGGTGGAGCATCAATTTGTGCTAGAAGCAATTCATGAGGTAGAACAGCTTTTATGCGAAACGCCTTCAGCACCTGTGCCACTTCAGACGCATAAACAAATGGCGCGGCGGCTTCAGTTAACTGAGGAGACCTTGCGTAATTGGGAGCGTAATGGTCTTTTTGAACTACCCCCACTTAGCCGTTCTTGGAACGTTGCTTGAAGTGGGAGATTCCTACGAACAGTGCTTGCTTGTTTCCAGTTGCTTTAAACAGCGGCTTCACTTTTTTTAGTAGGCTATCCCCGTAGTTCCTACGGTTGTTGCTTTAAAAGTCTTAATCCTTCGATTAAGATATTCTTACTTGCATTAATATCTCGGTCTAGTGTCGTACCACAAGATGAACAAGTCCACACACGAATATCCAATGTTTTCTTGCCATCTCGATGACCGCAAGTATGACAAAGTTGGCTCGATGGGAAAAATCTGTCGATTTCAACAATTTTTCGATCGAACCATTTCGCCTTATATTTTAGCTTGGTCACAAATTCAGACCATGACACATCACGAATCGCTTTCGCTAACTTATGATTTTTCAACATGCCTTTTGTGTTTAAGTCTTCAAGACAGATGACGTCATAGTGACGAATCAATGCCGTTGACAGTTTATTTAAAAAATCTTCTCGTTGAAACGCGACACGCTCACGCAAACGAGCCACTCTACGACGTTGCTTTTGATAGTTCATGCACTCACGTAGGTTACGACCTTCTTTTTTCGCTTGCTCATAGCGACGTGATAATTTGCGCTGCTCACGTTTTAACTTTTGCTCCATTTTGGCTGTAAAGCGTTGGTTATCCACTTTACGTCCATCGGACAGAATCGCAAAATCGATGATACCTAAATCAATTCCTACAGCTTCATTTGTTTGAGGCAATGGCTTAAAGTCTGGTACTTCGCATAGGACAGACACGTAAAACGTACCACTCGCATTATATT
>NZ_JBHUOR010000022.1:0-17467 GCF_042686175.1 Kurthia populi
GATTCTGTCTACTGGACGTAAAGTGGATAACCAACGCTTTACAGCCAAAATGGAGCAGAAGTTAAAACGTGAGCAACGCAAGTTATCACGTCGCTACGAGCAAGCGAAAAAAGAGGGTCGTGATTTACGTGAGTGTATGAACTATCAAAAGCAACGTCGTAGAGTGGCTCGTTTGCGTGAGCGTGTCGCGTTTCAACGAGAAGATTTTTTGAATAAACTGTCAACGGAATTGATTCGTCACTATGACGTCATCTGTCTTGAAGACTTAAACACAAAAGGCATGTTGAAAAATCATAAGTTAGCGAAAGCGATTAGTGATGTGTCATGGTCTTCTTTTGTACAAAAACTGATGTATAAGGCGAAATGGTTCGGTAGAAAAATTGTTGAAATCGACAGATTTTTCCCATCGAGCCAACTTTGTCATGCCTGTGGTCATCGAGATGGCAAGAAAACATTGGATATTCGTGAGTGGACTTGTCCATCTTGTGATACGACACTAGACCGCGACATCAATGCAAGTCGAAATATTTTAGCCGAAGGGCTAAGAATTTTGAACCAACAACCGTAGGAACGACGGGGATAGCCTACTAAAAAAGTGAAGCCGCTGTTTCAAGCAAGTGGAAACAAGCAAGCACTGTTCGTAGGAATCTCCCACTTCAAGCACGTTCGCAGAACGGCTAAGTGGGGGTAGTTCAAACCATCTTATAGGCGATATAACTTACTAAATAGTCAACCGTCTGCGCCTCAATCTTCGTTGGGAGCTCATTGAATGGAAAAGCAGACAAGCCATTTAGAAGCGAGCCAATATGTGCGGTCATTTTATTAACATTCGCTTTATCCATCATCCTATCAATCATTTCTAAAGGGCTTGTGCGCAGTTATGCCCATAACGCTCCGCCGCATCTTCAAAGCGCTCCCCCTCTAACACGACTTCCGTTGGCAAATGCCATGTCCCTTCCTCTGTCTGCTTTAATAAACCTATTTAAAAGGGAATTTTAAATTAATTTTTGGTAAATTGCTGTATCTTCATCGCTAAACGTATTGAAAATGATTTGCTTGAAATGGTGTGTCTGATTGGCAAGCCAGTTCTTCGTCGTCTCAACAGCTATCTCTGCCGCACGCTGCTTTGGAAAACGAAATTCACCTGTTGAAATACTACAAAAGGCAAGTGTTTCAATTTCTTTCATTTGATGCGCTACATTTAAAACCGATGTATAGCAGCTCGCTAACTGCGCTTCGATAATTGGTGTAAGCGGCGCCCCTGCAACATTTGGGCCAACTGTATGAATGACAAATTTAGCTGGTAGATTATAGCCACGCGTCACCTTCGCCCCGCCAACAAGCTCAGGATGTCCCTGACTCGCCATAATAATATCGCAATCTGCACGTAGCTGTGGACCCGCCGCTGAATGAATGGTGTTGTCGATACAGTTGTGAAGTGGATGGAAGCAGCCCCTTAGCTGATCATTTCCTGCATTCACAATCGCATCCGCCTGTAGGGTCGTTATATCTCCTTGCCAAAGTGTCACTAGCTCCTCCCCTGTAGGTACCGCAATGTTTTTTTTGGCGAGCTCTTGCTGTAGTAATGTATCCGATAATAACAGAAGACGTTTATACAAATCTCCTGGAAAGCGCACATTAAAGTATGCACGAATCGCTAGTCGTTTCTGCTCCGTTGTTTTTGTCTGCTCAACATATGGCACATTTGGCTCTGTACGTAAAAGGTCAAATAAATGCTCAACGACCTCATCATAGGAGAAATCTACAAACATTGGCTCGAATCGTTCAAATAATAAAATATCGGTTGCATACTGATTGATTTTCATCTACTTCACCCCTCTAGGTCCTTAGCTGTTTGTGCTGTTACTATACCCGATTCCTCCGCGCTTTATCACCTAGTAAATGATTATATTTCTGTGAAGTGATGCGACACTATGACTTTTGGTTCTTTTTTCACCGCAACTATCCATGGTCGTTTTAGTTGCGAGTAAAATAGTCAGAATAGTAAGATAGTAAAAAGGAGATGATTTTTTGACAACCCTATTTTTTGATACATATAAAGCACAGTATAACGAGGTCGTAGCATGGCGCCGTCACTTGCACCAGCATCCAGAGCTATCCTTTTTCGAAACGAAAACAGCCGCATTTATTGAAGAAAAGCTACGTGGATTTGGCTTAACGGATATTCGTACAAATGTCGGTGGTAAGGGGATTGTTGCAACGATCCATGGCGCAAATGAAGGCCCAACACTTGCCTTTCGTGCAGATTTTGATGCCCTACCAATCGTTGATGAAAAAGAAACGGCCTATACATCGACCATAAAGGGTGTGATGCATGCATGTGGTCACGATGGCCATACCGCGAATTTATTAGGCCTCGCCTATGTGCTGATGCAACATACAGCGGCACTTCACGGGAATGTCGTACTCATTTTCCAGCACGCTGAGGAAAAACCACCCGGTGGCGCAAAGCCTATGATTGAAGCGGGTGCACTTGATGGTGTCGATTATGTCTTTGGCGCGCATCTCGCATCTGAGCTACCCGTTGGAAAAATCGCCTCTCGAAAAGGGTCGACAATGGCTTCAGTGGATGCCTTTAAAATTCACCTACAAGGACGCGGTGGCCACGGCGCTCGCCCACATCAGACCGTCGATTCCATCGCTGTTGGGAGTCGCCTTGTGACGCATTTACAACAAATCGTTAGCCGTCGCATCAATCCCGTAGAGCCCGCTGTTGTAACGATTGGGCGCTTCCACGCTGGACACGCCTTTAATATTATTGCTGATACTGCGGAAATTGAAGGCACTGTTCGCGCAATGAGCCATGATGTGCGCATCCAGCTCGAGCAGGAAATCCGCGCCATTTTAGAAGGCATGAAGCACGCCGATCACATCGACTATACATTAGAATTTACACATGGCTATCCGGTGCTTATTAATACAGAAGCCGAAACAGCGCTCGTTGCTTCGTTAGCCGCACAAACATTTTCAGAAGATGCTTCTATCACGAAAGATATTGCCCTTGGCGCAGATGATTTTGCCTACTTCCTAGAGCAGCGCCCAGGTAGCTACTTCTTCGTTGGGAGCCACAATGATGACCCCGCTACCCAATATCCACATCATCATCCACGCTTTGACTTTGATGAACGCGCCCTGCTTCAAATGGGCGAAATGTTTTTAGCGCTTGTGGGACATTATTTGGTGAAATAACCAAAAACCCGAAACTGCTTCCAAACAGTTTCGGGTTTTTCTTTACCATTCTTTTAAAAAGAAACGAACATAGACAATGCTCATACAGCCAACAATGAAATGAATAACGGATAAATCATAATAAAGCAGCCATAGCATTAGCGCCAACGTCACAAGTGACAAACCGTATAAAAGCTCTAAATACGGGCGGCCTGCATATGTGAGTGTAATCTGCCAGGTGCTAAGGGCAATCATCCCAATGACTGCGATGATTAACAGCGCAATGACGAGCCATAAAAGCGAGGCTTTGACAAAGAAATCAAGCACAAGACATATGCTCATCAGTAGCATACTACCGACGAATAATGCGGCAAGCGCGGTTGTCAGTAATGGATAATTGGAGCCATCAATGACGAGATTCATCGTTTGCTGTGCAATGAAAATGCCTGCCATAATAGCCACAACTAAAAATAATAGGCCGACCGTGCGAAGTGTCCAATAATCATAGTGCCGCACGAGTACATAGCCAAGTGAAAAAGCACTGACACTCGCAATAATTAACCATTCTAGCTTAATGTTTTTGCGGCGGCTAAACGTATGTATATACACCGCAAACGCCAGTGTCGCAATGAGCATAATCATGGCTAGTGTCGCAAAGCTACTAAATATCGGCTCACCGGATTGTTTATATGATAGTGCAAAAAGTGCCAGCATCATCGTTACTAAACTAATAATCACCGCAAGTAGCACCCGAATGATTTCCACAAAGCGCTGACTAAGCACTTCTGGTTGCACGGTCTGCCAATAAATCCAGCCAGCTGCAAAGAGTGTTGCCAACATAAACAGCACAAGACTTGTCGTTAATGTTTCATGGTAGCGAAAGGCAAGACTTGGAATAACAACATATAGTAAAAGTGCTACTACTAGTAAGCTATGCCGCGCTTGTGGCCATTTTTCTTCAATTGTTTCCAACATCTACTGTCCGCTCCCTTTCTCAAATGTGACATATTCAGGATTTGCTGAAATCCATGCATCCAAACCAATACGATACCAAGAGCCTTGCTGACCATACACTTGATAGCGATGTCCCTTATAGGTCACGCCAACAATTTCACTATCGGTGGACGGACTATAGCGCACATTTAGTGGCTCGACTAATTGTACCTCAACCGTTCCATAGCTCGTATCCGCGCTATAGCTTGCATGATACACCGGTACATCCTGCATCGAGGTTGTCGCCACTTTCTTCTTCGATACATACTGGCCATTCGCTAATTGATACGAATCACCCCGCACTTTATAGATGGCATAGGTTTCACGCACTTGCAATTTATCGGCTTTTTTTGTTAGCGCTAAATCCGAATACGTATGAATTTTTTGTTTACTTTCTGTATCACCACGAAGTATGCGTAAAGCATTTGTTTCAAACGAAGCATCTCCTGCAAGCAGCACAGCTGGTCTCTTTTGTTCTTTCTGCACTGTTTTTTCTGCTGCTTTTGGCTCCCCTAATAAAACACGTGCATCACTCGTGCGCTCTGAACTGGCAGATACACTTGCCGTGATTGCGCCAATCACAAACATTCCTATAACAATCCATTTCGTCGGAAACTGCCATTCTGTATAGCTAGCTGGCTCTTGCGACGTTGGTTTTGATTTCGGCTTCGATTTCGCGCGTTTCACCGTTGTCACTGACTCCGGCTTTTCTGCCTCCTGTGCCCTGGCAACATCACTTAATTTACGACGAAGCGGTGACGGTTGTTCTTGCTTCGGTGTTTGCTTTGGTTTAACAGGCGCTGGCTCTTGTGGTTTTGGCGCTTGTTTTTCTGGCGCTTTTTTTACGGCACGCTTTGGCACTGGCTTCTCTTTCCTTTCAGCCGGTGCCTCCTTGCGTAGCGCATACGACGGCTCCCCGTGCTCCATCGGCTTTTTAAATGGCCTTGCATGGAATGTCGGATTATCTAGCTCAATACGCATAAACCATACTGATAGCTGATAGGCAATGCTTAATAACGCAATCGCCTCATCAGACGTTCCGTACATAGCATTATGTGCCGCTTTATTCCCTTTGACACGTAGCTCATGCAAATAAAAGGTTGTCTGACGGTCAATCATGTCATTGCCCTCTAGCTCCCGAATACGCTCAAACTGTGAAATCCCCTCTGCTTCTGGGAATTTATTACGGACCCATAATTCCTGTGCCATCATTTCTCCAAATGAGCGCATCTTTGACATCGATGCATTTGGATCACTGTAGACCATACGCTCAGCCGCTTCTGCTATTTCACGATAAGGCGTCCATGGCCCATCAAAAAATTCAAAATTCCCCATAGCTACCTCCCTAGAAACTCTCTATCTTCTATTTTCTCACATTCTGCTAGAAGAAAAAATAGGCTTTTGCTCGTTGAATTCATTGTGTTTTGGGTCAAAATAGCAAGAAATTCCGTCAATGCAATCAAAAAAAGACTCAAGCAATTGCTTAAGTCTTTGTTCATTAAATATATTTTGGTGCTTCGGTAATCTTTTTATGTGTTGCGATACTCACAATAACAAAGAACACAAGTGACAGGAGAATCGGGAAGGTCACCGTATGCACACCGAAGAGATTTGGCGATAAGCGGTCGATTGAGATATATGTCGCAAGACCAACAATCATCGCACAAATCGCACCGTATTTATTCGCTTTTTTCCAATATAAGCCTAGCACGATTGGCCAAACGAATACAGCCTCTAAGCCCCCGAAGGCAAAGAGATTTAACCATACAATTAAGTCTGGTGGGTTGAACGACATCAGTACGACTAAAATACCAACAATCGTTGTCACCGCGAAGCTCGTTTTCTTAATACGGTCCTCGCTCGCATCCGGCTTAATATAATGCAGGTAAATATCTTTAACGATTGTCGAGCTGACCATCATCAACAGTGCATTTACGGTCGACATAATGGCCGCCATTGGAGCCGCTAATACAATCCCTGCTAGAAGCGGTGGCAAGACATTCATCGTTAATGTTGGCATCACCTTGTCACCAATTTCAATGCCAGGTAATACAGCGCGACCGAAGACACCGATTAAATGCATGCCGAACATAATCGTCGCAATACCGATTGTACCGATTAAAATGGCGCGGTGCATGCCACTTGATGATTTATAGCTCATCGCACGTACCGCAATTTGCGGAAGCCCGATAACCCCAACCCCTACAAGAATCCAGAAGGAAGATACGTAGGCAGATGTATACTGTCTTTCATCACCAAATGGCGACACAAGATTTGGATTAATAGTGACTAAATCATTCATAATATTCGTGATACCGCCACCTGCGATGACTGTACCAATTAGTAAAACAATTGTACCAATGACCATAATCGTTCCTTGCAGCGCGTCTGTTAGCGCAACCGCTCGGAAGCCACCAATAACGACATAAATTAACACAACTGCTGCAAAAATAAATAATGCGGTCGTATAATTCATGCCCGTTAAGGATTCAATTAACCGCGCGCCGCCAATCCACTGTGCAACCATCGATGCAAATAAGAAGATAATAATACTAATTGCAGAAACAAACACAACGACGTTGCTCTTATAGCGCTCACGTAAGAAATCAATTAATGTAATCGCTTTAAGTTTACGTGTTACAATGGCGAATTTTTTTCCTAATACCATTAACACGAAATAACCTGCAGGCAGCTGAGCAAGCGATAAAAGCACCCAGCCAAGCCCTGTATTATAAGCAACTCCTGGACCAGAGATGAAGCTTGAGGCACTACCATACGTTGCCATCATCGTCATCGCTAATAGGAAGCCACCCATTTCTCGCCCGCCAAGGAAGTATTCAGATAGGAAGGAATCTGATGAACGTACAAGCTTATTCGACCAGAAGCCAATTCCAAAAATAATGACAACAAAAATAAATAGCGGGATAATTACTTGCCAATGCACTAGTTGTCCTCCTCCTTATCCTCGAGTTCTACTTCTTTAAACACAAATTTTAGAAGGACGGCAATAACGACGATCATTAAAACAGTCGTTACCATACAGCTATAGAAGAACCAAGCTGGGAAACCCATAATATATGTATAGTCTTTTGGGTCCCCTCCACCCATTCCATAAGCGAATCCATACCACAGCGCAAAGTTGACGACGACGAGTGCGACGCCAATAAGTGCTTCACGATTGGCGATTCGATATCGCTTATCTTTCATGATCAAACACCTCTTTCTCAATAGTTGAACGCACGAATCCATTCCTATGTAAAGTTTCTCGTTGCTAATTCATGAGCAATTTTATAGTATTAGTTTATTGAACTTTATAGTTTAAGTAAAGTTCATTATAGTAAACTTTACTTAACGTAAGCTAAACTAATTGTATAAGGGGTGAATCGCTTTGACGATTGAACAACTAAAATACATCGTAGCGATTGCAAAATACGGTACGTTAAAAGACGCATCGGAAGATTTACATGTGACATTATCGGCGCTTAGCCAGGGTCTAAATCGTTTAGAAAAAGAACTCGGCCTGACGCTCTTTACCCGAAATCGTACGGGTTCAAGCATTACAAAGGAAGGAAAAGTCATCGTCAATCACGCGAAAAAAGTGCTTGATTCACTTGATGACCTAACAGAAGTCGCACAGGTGATGCAAAATCGCCTGACCGGTACATTAAAGGTGGCCTCCATTCCTGGGCCATTTTTTAAGCTCTTTACGATTGTCCAGCAAATGAAATCCATCTATCCAGAAATCAATATTCAAATTCGTGAACAAAACTCACAGACGATGCTTGAGGAACTGCAAAGTGAAAAGGTAGACGTCGCACTCGCTGTCTATAATGACGAAGATATTCAAAAAAATCCCGATTTAACGTTCACAAAGATTACAAGCTGTAAGATGCTTATTGTCGCGCATCAGGACTCACCTGTCATTCAAAATAACCACACCGTAACCGATGAATTGATTAAGCAGCCCGTTATTATTTTCGATGATAAGATGGTCATTGCAACAATGAATGAAATCAAATATGCCTTCGGTCGAAATGATATTGTCATTTCGGTAAATAACCCGCATATCGTCCAGCAATATGTCGAGGAAAATAAAGCGTATACAGTCGGACTTGATTTGACATTTACGCATTCTAAAAGCTTTATGCAAAATATGAACTTCGCGAAAATTGATTTTTTAACGACGATTCCAGTCGAGCATACATTTGGTATCGTCACAAAAGCCAATCGCCATGAAACACAGCTTATGAAAGAATTTGCGTATGAGCTAAAGAAAGAATTTAAAGATTATGTGAAAGAAATCACGCCAATCGAGCAATAATCAAAACGAGAACCGCCTGTTAAATAGGAGATTCTCGTTTTTTACGACATAAATTTTTTATGTACGCGCTATTTCACATCGTATTTTTTCTACTTTAATCGACATTAACTTAAGTTAACGAACGCTTAATTATAACGACATGAACGCATGATTTTCAAGCGCTTTCATCGCGTCAAACACACGTGTAGCCGTCATTTCGCCATTTGGCATCAAATGAATCGACTCCTCGGGAATGGTTGCTTTTTGTGCCACCGCTAGGAGTTCCGCATCTGTAGCGTCAATTCCGAGTTCCTTCAGTGATTGTGACAGACCTAGCGCCTTGTAAAATGGACGTAGTGCGGCAATTTCTGACTGGCGCCCCTCTAGCATTAGTTGCACGCAAATCCCGTATGCCACCTTGATTCCATGAAGCTTCGTATGTGTCGCTTCAAGTGCCGTTAGCCCGTTATGAATCGAATGCGCGCCCGCTGTACGACCATAATGATCGCCGTAACCGCCTACCATGCCCGCATACATAAACATCGTTTCAATTACTTGAATAAAGGCATCATTAACAACCCCCGCATCTACTGCCGCAAGTGCTGCCTCTGATTGTGCAAGTAAAATGTCCTTACATTGACGAGCCGCTTCGTATGAAATCATCATTGGGACTGTTTTAGCCGCGATGCTACCTAGCTGCACATCCGCCTCATACCATTTCGCAATCGTATCCCCAATGCCCGCCACAAATAAATCGCGCGGTGCCTGTAATAATAACGCCGGCTCCACAACGAGTAAACTCGACGCAACCGGGTAGACATCATAGCGCACAAAGGCCCCCGTATCATCATAAAGCACACTAAGCGGTGTCCACGGCGCACAGTTGGATGCGAGCGTTGGCACGACAATGACCTGCTTATGCACTTCATTCGCGACCGCCTTCGCTAAATCAATGACCTTTCCGCCACCAACCCCAATAATCGCGTCATAATTCTCCATCATCGCTGTGACACGGTCAATCTCTGAAAATGAACACTCGCCACCATATGTATAAAGCTCCGTTTGCACCTCAACCATTGCCGGCCAAAAATCATCAATTGCCGCCCATGATTTCGTCCCTGTGACGATTAAAGCACGTAAAATCCCGCGCGCCACTAATAAACCCTCTAGCTTTTTCAATATACCTTCTTCTAAGATGTATTCGCTCGGTGCTGCATGTACATGAACTGTTTTCATCAAAATACCCTCTTTCTATAGCTATAGTATAAAACTAATTGAAGGGGTTTTGTATAGTATATTCAGAAAATTTAGGGAAATAAAAAAGAAGTTGTAGTTAACAACTTCTTTCGTAAATATTATGGTGATTACATTGGTCTAAAATTCCTACACACTGAAAAAAAATGAACAACATGTTTTACTACTATCTAAAATTACATTGGTCTAAAACAATACGACAATGCACCGTCAAGTCCAGCAGAGTTTTACTACTATCTAAAATTACATTGGTCTAAAACTGAATTACGCACGCGTTCATGCCGCGAATGGTTTTACTACTATCTAAAATTACATTGGTCTAAAACCTAAAGATGACATCTTCGCAATTGGCGCACAGTTTTACTACTATCTAAAATTACATTGGTCTAAAACCAATATTCAAATACTGCATTGCATCAATTTGTTTTACTACTATCTAAAATTACATTGGTCTAAAACTAGATGTCAGAAGTGAATTCACCTGATGTGGTTTTACTACTATCTAAAATTACATTGGTCTAAAACTCACTCACTGTTGTGTCAATGTAAGACATTGTTTTACTACTATCTAAAATTACATTGGTCTAAAACGAATAACGAGGAGCTAAAGGGAGATGCCGAGTTTTACTACTATCTAAAATTACATTGGTCTAAAACGGCAGTTACGAAGGAACGGTGAAAGAGAGTGTTTTACTACTATCTAAAATTACATTGGTCTAAAACGAGTGTTTTAAGCATGATATTAACGTTACTGTTTTACTACTATCTAAAATTACATTGGTCTAAAACAAACATTGGGATAGACCTAGACTGCTATAAGTTTTACTACTATCTAAAATTACATTGGTCTAAAACAATAGCTCGCCGAAGGTATCGGACGGCGCGGTTTTACTACTATCTAAAATTACATTGGTCTAAAACACCGCCTTTTTAACGCCTTTCAGCTTAATTGTTTTACTACTATCTAAGATTACATTGGTCTAAAACTTATTGCGCACAGGGATGGACTTTGGCTTTGTTTTACTACTATCTAAGATTACATTGGTCTAAAACATTAACATTAATAACGTCTTGTACAAAGTGGTTTTACTACTATCTAAGATTACATTGGTCTAAAACATGCCTAAAGCGTTCAGCAACGGTTCAACAGTTTTACTACTATCTAAGATTACATTGGTCTAAAACTAACAGCAACGATTTTAACTGCTGATGCTTGTTTTACTACTATCTAAGATTACATTGGTCTAAAACCTTACTTACGAGCGTTCTTTCGTCCATTTGGTTTTACTACTATCTAAGATTACATTGGTCTAAAACACACTGGGAAAAAATGAACAACAACATAGTTTTACTACTATACTAAATATCTTTAAAATATTAAAACTGACTGCTCTTAATAAACTTGATTAACTCTCTTGAAAGTAATGGATTTTGTATAATTAACTCTTCAAACGCTAAAGAAACGGCTAATTGTTCCTTAGACAATGAATAATATCTTTCAGGCTTTTTCAATAACTTTAATTCAGTCTCTAATGCTGCTAAATTAAATCGTTCTCGTGATTTTTTAATAAAATGCACTTGGTGTAAATCAAAATTCATTAACCATTCTTTACTTTTGGTAATACAAATAACGGTACATTTTATTTCTCTTAATAACTGTACCCATGTTGCTATTTCTTGAACATCAATATCATTTTCCGGAAAATGATAAAGAATAATAGCTGGCTTGCCATTTGTTAACGAGGTAAAAATATGAAAAATAAATTCTAAGCGCGACAAAATAGTTAAAGGTTCATCAAATTTTTTCACATCCCACTTTATATATTTTTGTAGCTGGGACATTTGAAATTCTTCATAACTTATTTGAAGTTGAAAATCAGCTATATCTACCATTAACCCATCCAAGTTTAATTCAATTATTTCTTTTATTTTCTCATATATTGGAATGAAATCAATTTCAATTTGATCAACAATTTTTTGAAAGACTCTTTGTTGCCACTGCTTTTCATCTAATAATTTTAAATTACCACCATGCAATTGGAGAATATGATAATCCTTTGCGCCAACGGCATCAGAACCATCATCAATACGAACAAAATCACCATCTATCATGTCATTATTTTGTTCATAATGATGTAAAAGCATTCGAAAGCCATCTAGTTGGTTCGCATCTTGAAAAATAAAATTTTGAACAGAAGATTCTTCAAAATAAATCGGTGTAAAAAAAGATGACACAATTCTCACAACTCAATAATCCTTTCAACAGAAGCTATTTGCGCAGCTTCTTTATTCATACTAGTAACTCTTTCCATCCCAGAATATTGCTTTTCCGTAATAAGCAATAAATCAACGGTTCCTTTTCTGGGGATTTGATCCATTAGTTTTTTCTTCTGATAGGCTAAAACAGAATGATTTAAAATAATTTTTGCATAAATTGAATACTGTACCATCATATAGCCATTTTCGATTAGAAACTTACGGAATTTACGATAATTTTTCCGATCATTTGAAGTATCTACATGTAAATCAAAGAAGACTAATAAGCGCATAATTCTAAAGCCCTCCTTCGGCATTTAAACACCCCATTTATAAGCTTTATAATCCAGTTTAGGCAACTGCAGATGCCCCTTATTCCCTGTATTTAAATATTCCATACAACTGTCTACAAATATCTGTGCTGCCTGTGTTAAATAATATTGCTTTCCTCGAATTTCAATTTTGTATTCAAATAAATGAATCAAATTTCTACGACTATTTTTTGTAAAAAGCTCCTCATCTGAACTATAAATAATCCCATCTACAATTGGACGGAAAATCTCCATTAAATCACTTGCTAAATTGTACTGGTTGTATTCATTTTTATGAAAAATACCGATTTCCGTTAAATAGCCTTTGCTAACTATTAATCTTGCAAATAATGAATGCAATAATGCGTATCCATAATTTAATCCTGCATTTATTGCATCATCATAACCTCTAATAAAATGATTCCCGTACATCTTATGAAAATAAATTTTCGCTCCGTATCCTTCTCGATTAGTTGCATCACCTAATTCCACATTATGAATTAGTTCTTTCATTTGTTCGTAGCCATCTAACTGAAAATGTTCTAGTAAATTGGCTTGATTCGTTAATTTCTGTTCTATAAGAATTTTCCATAATAATTCTTTTCTTGCTTCTATCCAATTTATTTGCTGGCCAATATGCTTGGATTGTCTATGATGACCGTAAATACTTTGAATATTTGTCATAGGTAAATGTGATTTATCACATAAAATAACATGAATTTTTGCCTCTACTAAAGCGTTCATAACGTGGCCCGTAATACAAATTGACGGGTTCTCAATAATCAAACTGTTAATCTCTTCTAAAAAAATTGTTTTTGTTTCATCACTCGCAACGACTAAATGATTCATCCGTAAGCTTAATTTTGATTCCTTCGTTAAAATAACGGTTCTCCATCCCATCAAATCACTCCAATTAACGCAATGCTTTTGGCTTTCGCACTTTCAATCCCGTAATCGATTCATATACGAGTTTAATATCTGTAGCTGGAACTGTTCTAGTTAATCTACTACCTAATTTATCTGAACGTGTAGCATTATTCGCCGTCGTTTTAAAAATCTCTAGCATTTCTTTTTTAAACTGCTCTAAATTTTCAATAGCCTCAGCAAATGTGATTACCTTATTAGGCATTTGTCCTTCTGCAAAAATCGGATATTGTGTAAACATTTCTTCTGCAATCATCAAATAAATTTTTTGTAGTTCTTCAATAGACGTTTGATCATCAGCTTTTAAATAAGCATCTAATAATGTGTTAGGCAAGACAAATTGCTTTGCCAAATGTAGCTCCTTCACTGCCGCTAAATAAAACAGCTGTCCCTGCCATATGAATTTTTGGTATTTAAATAAATTTGTAACCCAACTAGCACTAATAATTTTTTTATTAGGATATTGTCGACAAATCAGCTTCATCGCTTTTTCATCATCTTGTAGGTGACTCCATTGTTTTTCTTCCAGCACAGTTAAGTTGACTAACTCTATTTTTTCAACTTCTTTCTTTTTATTTTTCTCAGTAAATTTTATTACAGCTGTTGACGCATTTTTAACAGAATCATATACACCTTTACTCGCTTTAGATGATTCATACTTAGGTTGTTTTGTTTTTGGTGAATATAATGTTTCATCAAAAAACATCTCATCACTATTGCCGATTTTTTTCGTCGTTTGCCAAGGCACTTTATAATAGACTTCTTCTACAAATTCTCTCGATGATAATTTTGTTTTTGAAATTGCACTATTAATTTGCTCCGACAAAAAGCTATTAAATAAAAAGAAGCCATTTCTTTTTTGTGCTACTTGAGCTAATTTTTTTGAACGCTCCTTATCTTTAAATGAAAAGGCAAAAATATTTTCGCCGTAATGATTAATTGCATGATTAATTAATAAAGCATTCAACAAGGCATCAATTGCATGATGCTTATTATTAAAATCTCGTAATTTAGGAATTTCGAGTGTTTTTCTAAACTTTGAAATAATCGGTGCTTTAACTAAGTGAACGGTCGTATCGCTAAATCTTTCTTCTAATAAAACACCTACATTTTTAATAATTTGCCTTGTTTCAACCAATTGTCTTGCAATAAATTGTTCTCTATCTAACTCAGAAAATGTGGGTTTACATAAACGAGTGAATTTATTTTGATTCATAAAGCCTTTATCAAACCAGCTTTTCCAAATACCTCTCATACGAGCACCTTCAGAAGCACTCATACATTCCAAAGGCATTTTGAAGCCGCCTTTTTGTTGGTTATAAGATTTTTCTACCAATACTAAGTTATCTAAACTATCATCTTTGACAAAACTTCGAGGATAAATATGATCGATTTCATAGTTTAATAATTGATGAATATTTAATGATTTTCCACTATATGCACATTTTCCTTGCTGTAGTAAATATAAATAAAATCGATTGTCTTTAAATTTTGCTTCTGGTTGCTTTAAGTACGGCTGCAACTCTTTTTTCAATACTTGCTCATCCTTACCTAAACCATCTACCACTGTTTTAAATTTCATTAATCTGCTTTGAGTCCGCTTTTTTGTACCTTCTTCACGCGCTACTTCTAACATAATATGCGTTGGTTCCCCAAAAATTGCTGTAAGCTCCTCTACAACCTTAACAGCTTGCCAAATTCCTCTTTTCAACGCTGGAGATCCTGCTAGTTCTTGTACATCACTATACGCAATCTTTTTTGTTTGGCGTTTTGAATGGTTTTTTTGTTTAATCAACTCTTCTAGATTAGAATTTTTCACTCCTAGCACTTCTCTAAAAGTTAATGTTGAATCGAACATTTTTTCAATAACTGTTTTACCATCATTTAGAATTAATCCATCTAATAATTCTTTACTTAAGCTCCCCCACCCAACAAAATTCTTTTTCAATACTCGCTCAATCATTACAGTTGGAAACTTAGGATAGTTTTCTTTTATTTTCTTTTTTATAATATTCTTTTCATTAAAAATCGTTAACCATTCAATTAATCGTTCAATCATTATTTCATCAAAAGGAACTGAACTATTTTCAAATAAGCCTTTAAAATCAATATACGACTTCAAACTGCTCGTAAATCGTCCTTCTTGTTGTGTACCAAAGACCTCGTATTCTTCCCCTAGTAAATAATCAAATTGATGTTCTTTTAATAATTGAATTAATCGTTTATGTGTCATTGTCTTATATTCTTTAAAGCCAAATTCTATGACACATTTTTTCGCTTCTACTGGTAGTCGATATTTAGAATGACTCACTGCATCCTTAGGACGTATTTGAATAGCATTTAATTCATTTAACACTTCAAAATATTGATAGAGTAAGGATTGTTTCGGCAGTACATCTTCACTTTGTAAATACGTACATTTATTCGTCATGCGCTTAATAAACTGTTCTGCTGTAGCTGACTCATTGACTAAATCATGAAATGTTGCTGGCGTAATATGTTCGTTTTCCTTTGCTCGCTCTAACCATGCAAATTTACTTTGATTGTTTTTTGCTAGTGGCCCAATATAATAAGGAATACGGAAAGAAACAATTTCGACAACCTTTTCAATAAATTCCTCTGTTATAAAATCATAATATTGTTGTTGATTTGTTAGAATTTTTTCGATTTCATAAATACTATTTTGGTTTGGAATCGCTGCGTTATGTGTGCCCTTTTGACGTGCTAAAAATGTACCTTCTCTTATGTTCTCAATTAAAGTCGTATGATGCTTAATAGCTGATTTTTCTAGCAACTTTGTCATAGCAGTTAATACCGTATCTTTATCCTTGATACTAAAATTATATTGATCCAATAAACATAACTTTTCTTTATTCTGTTTATCAGGAGTTTTTTTATATGCTGTCAGAGCTGATTTAGACGTAATAAAAAAGCGACGGTAAAGCTTTTCATCATTTGCCTCATTTATCATTTTCTTGAACCATTTTAAATCTTCTTGATATTTTTCATAACTAGCTACCTTAGAAAAAGCGACACATTCGTGCCCTTGTAATAGGTCCTTTAATAGAATTTGTTGATACAATACGTATACCTCATCAACAAACTGATTTTCTAATTCACTTAGATTTTCACGTGCTTCATCTAATTCTTCACTTCCCAAAACAAGCTTTAAGTTAATAACTTTATAGTGTGCACGATTTTCCGATTCAATGAACAATTTTTCTGCATTTACACTTAAGCCTAACAAGAATTGCCAAAGCGGTGTAAAGCTCTTTGAAGACAATTCTTCTAACTTTTTCTGCTTATCTTTACGTACGGTTTCAGTATCTTCAAAAATTGTTTGTATCTTATCAAAATCTAAATGTGGTAATTCCAATCCATTCATTTCAGCATAACTTGTAGCTACTTCACTGCATTCTACTTTAAAATCAAATCCTTGATTTTTTTGTGTCCAACGTCCTGTATTTAAAAAATGCCCTCTATATTTCGTTAAATTATGTATAGCTAAGTAAATCAGACGAATATCTTGCTTTGGTCCTTCTATTAATGATTTTCTTAAATGATAGATTGTTGGAATTTCTTTTAAATTTATACGTAATTGTTTCAATACTTGTGATAATGCGCGATTTTCAAACTGATTTTCATTTCTCCAAAAATGTTGATTCGTTTTTTCCACAAAAAAGTTTTTAGGTACATAATCTATAAATAACTCCTGCAATAGTTGAATGCGTTTTTTTCTACGATTATATCGACGTCTCATTTGGCGCTTTTGTCTTGTAGTTTCTGCTGTCTGAGCTGCTTCAAATTCACGAACACCGAAAGCACATTTATTTAAATATTGTAATAGCTCATTATTTTCATTAACACATGCCCAGCCCACACTTGTTGTTCCAATATCTAATCCGATTGAATATTTCATATGTTCCCTCCAAAACCTTTTATTTACTTTTTTTACATTATGTTATACAATGATTTTGTTACTACTATGTAACATTACATTGGTAAGTTAAAATAAGCTTAAAGCGTAAAAGTTGGTCATCATAGGCCTCCGAGGCTGGGACAAAACCCTAGCTAAAGAAAGGACTTCGGCAAATGAAGATGCCGAAGTCCTTTTTATCTGTAATTTTTTTGTTTTTGTATGACGAATTGTAATATTAAGTGCACCACTCAAAATAAATAAAAAAAGACCCATTCAATATGAGCCTGTATAATTAAAGTTCCTACACCAAAATCAACAGGG
>NZ_JBHUOR010000023.1:0-157586 GCF_042686175.1 Kurthia populi
TAAATCCCTGTACAATCGCTAATTTTAATGCGCTCGTAAATTTCGTCATAAAAAAACCACACCTCCAATTGTTAGATTGTGTCTAACAATTGGGGTGCAGTTCAGTGTGGGGAGTGCCTTCTTTTTTTAAATCAATTCCTTAAAGTTCAAGCGTTTGTTGAGGGCTTTCATAATTGGAATACCAGCAAGTAGCACAACAAATTCGCCAACTGCACATGTAAACCATGTTAGCAGGAAGGGAAGTTGAAAGGCTAAATGTAGCTCAAACGCAATAATCGACATCGTGAATGTAAAGACAAGCATCGTCGCGATCATACGCGCTGTTTCACCCTTAATATAGCGACTGATTAAAATAACGGCAACAAGTGAAATCACTGTTTGACCAACGCCGAATACTAAATCATACCAACCAAGTGGTGAAAATAAATTCGTTATGAAAACACCTAACACGATAGGAACGATATATTTTTTATTGAACGCAATTAAATGATTGAACATTTCAGCAACACGGAATTGAATCTGCGTAAAACCAAAAGGTGCAACGAGCATGGCAACGGCAACATAGAGTGCTGCGATGATGCCACTGATTGCGATAGATCGTACTTTAGAAGACGATCGTTGTATTGTATTTTGCATATTTTTTTCGCTCCTTAGTTTTTTTACGTGGGATGGTCTCGAACCACGGTCAGAAGTATATTTTAGCGATTTTTATAAAGAAAGTCAAAAAAGACGTAAAATGTTCATGCCATAAAAGTGTTGTTAAAACTAAATTTTTATGCTTTAATACTTTAAAGCGTAACTGTTTAACGTATAAAATTATCTAAATATTCATAATTTTATTGACGATTTAATTTTCAGTTGCAATAATAGCAAATAAGACTACATAGAACATGGGGGAAATAGGGATGAAGAAACGTTTTAGCTTACTAGCATTAACAGCGACAGCAGCGTTAGCACTAGCTGCATGTGGCGGGGATAAAGCAGCAGATGACAGTTCAAAAGCAGAGTCAGGTGACAAAACATATAATGTTGGCATTTTACAATATGTGGAGCACCCTTCGTTAAATGAAGCAACAAAAGGTTTTAAAGCAGCGCTTGATGAAGCGGGTCTTGACGTGAAATATCAGGAGGAAAATGCACAGGGTGATGCGAGTATTAATACGACAGCGGCAAATAACTTAGTCGCAGCAGCACCAGATGTTATTTTCACAAATGCAACTCCATCTGCACAAGCTGTGGCGGCAGCAACGTCAGATATTCCAACCTTATTTACATCTGTAACAGATGCGGTAGGTGCGGAACTAATCGATTCAATGGAAAAACCAGGCGGCAATGTAACCGGTACAGTAGATACACATCCAGATGCGATTCCAAATACAGTGAAGTTTTTAGCGGAGGAATTAGAGGCGAAAAAAATTGGCATGGTCTTTAACTCAGGTGAGCAAAATTCACGTGTGCAAGTAGATCGTGCGAAAGAAGCAGCAAAAGAGAATGGTGTCACAATCGTTGAGGCATCAGCTTCTACTTCAGCAGAAGTAAAACAAGCAACGGAATCATTAGTTGATAAAGTAGATGCATTCTACATTATCACAGATAATACAGTAGTTTCAGCATTAGAGTCTGTATTAGACGTAGCAGAAGCAAAGAAAAAACCAGTTATGGTTGGTGAGCTTGATTCTGTAGCACGTGGTGGTTTAGGTGCTTACGGCTTCAGCTATTATGATATTGGTAAAGAAGCGGGCGAAATGGCGGCTGAGATTTTAGAGGACGGTAAAAAACCTGCCGATATTCCAGCAGCATACCCAGCAAATTTAAAATTCGAAATTAATAAAGAAACTGCAGATAAATTAGGCATCGACATCGATAAAGACTGGGATGCAGAGGTAGTTGAATAAATAGGAGATGATTCAGTATGTTTACAGCACTCTTTGGATCTGTTGAACAGGGGATTATCTACGCAATTATGGCACTTGGCGTGTACCTTACATTCCGGGTTTTAGATTTTCCAGACTTAACAGTAGACGGTAGCTTTGTAACGGGCGCTGCAACAGCCGCGACGATGATTACATTTGGTTATAATCCATTACTTGCAACATTATGTGCACTACTAGCGGGCTTTGTCGCTGGTAGCATCACAGGGATTTTACACACGAAAGCACATATTAATGAGCTTTTAGCCGGGATTTTAATGATGATTGCACTGTATTCGATTAATCTTCGAATTATGGGCTTAACGACAGAAAATGCTGTAGGACGACCAAATATTCCATTATCGAATTCAGATACCGTATTCACGATGCTACATAATTTTTGGTCAAAATTAGGCATTGATGACACACTTAACAATCTTTTAGCCGCAACAGGCTTAACGAGCTTACCTCGTACATGGGGTATCGTGATTGTGATGTTTATCGTCGTCTTTATTCTTAAATTTATTTTAGACTGGTTCTTAAAAACAGAGTTCGGCTTAGCATTACGCGCTACAGGCGACAATGTGAAAATGATTCGTAGCTTTTCAGCGAATACAGATAGTGTGAAAATTTTTGCATTAGGATTATCGAATGCATTAGTGGCATTATCAGGTGCATTAATCGCACAGCTAAATAAATTTGCGGATGCCGGTATGGGGATTGGGATGATTGTTATCGGCCTTGCATCGGTGATTATCGGAGAAGCTATCTTCGGTAAGAAAACGATTGTCCGTGCAACACTTGCGGTTATTTTCGGGGCGATTATTTACCGCGTCGTCATTTCACTTGCATTACAAGTGGAATTCCTAGATACAGGTGATTTAAAGTTAATTACAGCAATCGTCGTTATTATCGCACTTGTTATTCCATATGCAATGGGTAAATATAAAGAGAAAAAACGTCGTGCAAAACGTCGAGCTGAGCTGATGAGACAAGTCGCTACGATGCCGGAAGGGGAGAAGCCACTTGCTTAATTTACAACATATTCATAAAATTTTTAACGAGGGCACTCCCGATGAAAAAATCGCGCTTAATCATATTAATTTAACGCTTGAAGCGGGCGATTTTGTGACGATTATTGGGAGTAACGGTGCGGGTAAGTCAACGATGATGAATATGATTTCAGGCGCACTCACACCAGATGTGGGCTCGATTACAATTAATCATAAGGACGTCACAGCGCTCCCTGAATATAAGCGCTCAAAATACATTGGTCGCGTATTCCAGGATCCAATGGCGGGTACTGCACCGACGATGACGATTCAAGAAAATTTGGCGCTAGCCTATTCGCGTAATAAACCACGTGGCCTGCGTAGTGGTGTATCCAAGGCACGTAAGGAAATTTTCTTAACGGCACTTGAGTCACTTCACTTAAACTTAGAAAATCGTCTAAATGCTAAGGTTGGGATGCTATCAGGCGGGGAACGTCAGGCATTATCGCTTTTAATGGCGACCTTTACAAAGCCAGATATTTTACTGCTAGATGAGCATACAGCCGCGCTTGATCCGTCACGCGCCGCGTTGATTACTGGCCTAACAAAAGAGCTTGTTGAAAAGGATCAATTAACGACGCTAATGATTACGCATGATATGCAGCAAGCGATTGATTTAGGCAATCGCCTAATTATGATGGATAAGGGTCAAATCATTTTAGAAGTATCACCTGAGGATAAAAAGAACTTAACAATTGAAGATTTAATGAATGAGTTCCAGCGTATTCGTGGTGAAAAAATGGTATCGGACCGCGCCTTATTATCGACGTGAAAAATGCAGACACTTTCAAAGATGTACAAATCTTTGAAAGTGTTTTTTTGTATAACAAAAGAGACTGGGACAAAACACGTCATTTTCCTTTTTTTTTCGCGTGCGCAATGAAAAACCGGAACCGCGCTATGGCACGATTCCGGTTTTTCTTATACTCCTAGGAGCGGCTGTTTTTACACGTATGTCAAAGCCTCTGTGTTTATTTATGGACTGAATTAAACGAGTAATGTAAATAAAGTGCTGTCATTATTAACTTCCATATAATCAAAGCCATTTGATTTAAAGCGTGCGAGCAGCGCATTGTAGTCGCCAGGATGTTTTAACTCGATGCCGACTAATGCAGGGCCGCTTTCTTTATTGTTTTTCTTCGTATATTCAAATGTTGTAATATCATCATTTGGACCAAGCACCTCTGTTAGGAACTGGCGAAGTGCGCCGGCACGTTGTGGGAAGCTGACGATGAAGTAATAAAGTAGCCCTTCATGAATCAATGACTTCTCTTTGATTTCCTGCATACGACCAATATCATTGTTACCGCCGCTGATAATACAAACAACGGCTTTGCCTTTGATTTGATCCTTGTAGTAATCAAGTGCAGACACGGATAATGCGCCCGCTGGTTCAGCGACGATGGCTTGCTTATTATAAAGCTCTAAAATAGACGTACACACTTTACCTTCTGGCACGACAACGATGTCATCGACCAATTGCTCACAAATTTTTGATGTAAGTTCACCGGCACATTGTACAGCAGCGCCATCGACGAACTTATCAATTTTTGGTAGCTCGACTGGATGATGCTCAGCAAGTGCTGCTTTCATGCTGGCAGCTCCTGCAGGTTCGACGCCAATAATTTGAGATTTAGGAGACAAATTTTTAATATATGTTGAGACACCAGAAATCAGTCCGCCACCGCCAATACTACCGAAAATGTAGTCGATTGGCTCCTCAATATCATTCATAATTTCTACGGCAACGGTGCCCTGACCCGCAATAACATCTAAGTCATCAAATGGGTGAATGAAGATATGATTTTCGGCTTCGCAAAATTCCTGTGCCGCTTTAGAAGAGGCATCAAATGTATCACCTGCTAAAATAATTTCAACATAGTCGCGTCCAAACATGCGTACTTGCTCGATTTTTTGATTCGGCGTAGTCGTTGGCATAAAGATATGCGCGTGAATGCCTAGATGGGCACACGCGAAAGCAACGCCTTGTGCATGATTTCCTGCTGATGCACATACGACGCCACTTTCACGGGCAGTCTCCTCAATTGTTTTAATTTTATAGAATGCACCACGTAATTTAAATGAACGTACATGTTGTAAGTCCTCACGTTTTAAATAGACGGTACAATCGTATTTTTTTGATAAGAAATCATCCTTCTCAAGCGGGGTGTGTTTGACGACATCTTTTAATAATTGATGTGCGATTAACACATTCTCAACTTGAACGCGTTTTTCAGTTGCTTCCATAGTATTGCCTCCTAGGTAAAATTATATTTGTTCATTTTAACATACTATTCCTAATAAAGTACGCAATTTTTAGTCAATTCAAAATATTTCGTTCATTATGCAGAAGAAAAGCGTTGTAGTGAGGTGGCCACGTTTTTTGAAAGCACCTACTGCCTTGTCAAAAGCAGAAATGTGTATAATAGAGGATAGATGATTTTTGAACGGAGGAAGTAATACATGGATTTTTTTAAGACGATGGAGCGTGTGACGGGTGTGGATCTAAATGATGTACAACGTAAGGCCGTACAATGTGCGGACGGGCCATTGTTGTTACTCGCATCACCTGGTTCTGGGAAAACGACGACATTAAATATGAAAATTGGCTATTTATTACTTGAGAAAAAAATCGCACCACAGCGCATTTTAGCAATGACGTTTAGTAAAGCGGCGGCACGTGATATGAGTGAGCGCTTTGAACGCTTTTTTGGCACATTGACGCATGAACGTATTCATTTCTCAACGATTCATAGCTTGGCTTATCAAATTGTGCGGCAATATTTTTATAAAACCGGTCGTCAGTTCCGTTTAATTGAAGGTACGAAGGATATGCAGTGGAATAAAAAAATCATTTTACGTAATCTCTTTACAGAAAAGCGAAAAACGCAGCCAACAGAAGATGAGATGGATGAGCTGTTGACGTATATTAGCTATGTGAAAAACCGTATGCTAGAAGGTGAGCGTTTAAAGGAAGCTCCTTGTAGTCTAACGGATGCGGCAGAAATTTTAACTCGCTATGAGGAATTCAAGCGCCGTGATGGGGTCAATGTGCTCTTAGATTTTGATGATATGCTAACATATTGCTATGAGATTTTACGCGATGACGAAGCAATTCGCACACATTATCAGCAGCAGTTTGAATATGTTTTAACCGATGAGGGCCAGGATAATTCTGTTATTCAGCATGAAATTGTCCGTATTTTAGCGGCACCACATAATAATTTGTGTATTGTAGCAGATGATGACCAATCGATTTTTTCTTGGCGAGGCTCAGATGTAGAAAAGTTACTCGAGTTTCCAAAAGTCTATCCAGATGCAGTCGTACTGACGATGGCACAAAATTATCGCTCGACAAAGGAAATTACCGATGTGGCAGACCATTTTATTAAGCGCAATAAAAAGCGCTATGATAAGAAAATGTTTACTGAAAATGGGCATGGGCGGCCACCAATCATTCATAATATGCGCCGTTATACGTTACAGCTCAATTATGTAGTAGAGGAAATTGAACGTACACAAGATGCGGGGGAAATTGCGGTATTGTATCGTAATAATACATCTGCTATCCGACTTGTAGATGCGCTTGAAAAGCATCAAATTCCATTTTATATGAAGGAAGTCGATGTGAAGTTTTTCCGTCATTTCATTATTGAAGATATTTTAAACTTTATGCGTCTGACATTTAATGATAAGCGAGCGGATATTTTAGAGCGCATTTACCCGAAAATGAATGCCTATATTAAAAAAGCGCAAATCACACAGTTGCTAAATAAAAATGACCGTACGACGTCTGTTTTCGATCAGCTTGCGACAAATGTGCATGCGCCTTATCAGGAGCAGGCACTTCGCAAGGCGAAAAAGAAAATTCGTACATTAAAAGATTTGCCACCAAAGGACGCCATTCAAATGATTCGTCATGACTTAGGTTATGAGAAGAGCTTGCAGCGTACGGCAGAGCATTTGAAATTAAATGAGGACCGTTTACTTGGTATCGTCACGCAGCTCGAGTATATTGCGGAGGGATTACCGGATTTAACGGCATTCGCGAAGCGTCTGACACGTCTTGAGGAAATTATGCGACAATCAAACGAGAAGCGCCCTGGGGTGGTGACATTGTCGACGTTCCATAGTGCCAAAGGGTTAGAGTTTGACCGGGTATATATGATAGACCTTGTGGATGGCATTATTCCAGCGCCAGATGATATTAAGGAATACAAAGACGGTAAAGAAGCGAAGATGGAAGAGGCTGTGCGCTTGTTTTATGTCGGTATGACGCGTGCCAAAACGAGATTAGAGCTATTAACCTATGAGCAAAATAATGAAGAAAAAACGGCACCCTCTGTCTTCTTAGATGATGTGAAAGCTATCTTACAAGGTGAGAAGGTAAAAGACTTTGATTTTAAGGAGCCAGCAATTGAACGTAAGGCAGTAGTGACAAATAAATCCTATCAGCAAAAAAAAGTGGCACGTGACATTCCAGAGGATGCAATTACAGAACGTAGTGACTTGCATCGTGGCATGGAAATTGAACATCATTTATATAGTAAAGGCTATATTAAACGAATTAATGGCAATGAGATTGAACTAGTTTTTGAGCATTATGGTACGAAGCAATTTATGATTGATTTTTGTTTGCAAAAAGGAATGCTTCGTCGTGTTGGAGAGGTTTAGCAATGGATGTACAACAAAAAGCACAGCAAACGTTTGAGCGTGTGTTAAAATTTTATGAAAAAGATGACCGTGTTGCATTGACGAAGGAAATGCAACAATTAATCGCCTTCGCTGCCAAGCAAGGCTATATTGATTATCAAATGCAGGTATTAATTTCACCGACAGAATTAGGTGAAGGCCAGATGACACATTTTTTACAAGCGATTATTTCCGCACAGGAAAATAATTGGCGTAAGAAATTACTGACGCATTCAAAAATTATGCGCCAGTGGTTCCGTTTAAATCGTGTCGTACGAGAATGGTAGAATAAAAAAAGAAGGAATCACGTTGGAACTGATCCACGAAAGTGAGACAAAGAAAAAGACACGTTCTTTCAGCTAAATTTGACGGACGCTTTCCTGGGGCATGGCGGAAGCCGCCTCGCTCGCAAGCTCACTGCGGGGTCTTCCACTCATGCTAGGGGCTCCCCTAGGAGTCGCCGTCAAATTCTTGTTTTGCCACCTTTTTTCGGTACTGAACTGGAGAAAGGTGGTTTAACTTTGCTAAAATTTGCGTATGATTATCGTAGTTGATGTATGCTTGAACAGTTTGAACGACAACGTCATTTGTCGTTCTCAAAAGCCCTTCAAGATAAAACGTTTCGCACTTTAGACTGGCGTGAAACGTTTCAATGATGGCGTTATCAGCGGGCGTGCCTTTACGGGACATGCTCATGATAATGCCTTTTTCTTTGACCGCTTGCTGGTATTCATATATGATGTGCCTTTAACTTTTATTTCATATGAATACGTTTGTTTTTTGCCCATCAAAAAACACTTCCAAAGATTTTTCTCTTTGAAAGTGTCTGTTTCTTTTTATATTGTCTCAGATTTTTAGGTCAGTTCGCGTTGGCGATTCCTTCTTTTTTTATAAACCGATATTAAAACGATTCTTCGAAATCTTGGTCCCATTTATACGAATACATCGACTCGTCAGTAAACCAATTACTTTCCGCTGTATCGCCTTCTTCTCGGCGTTTTTCTTCCTCTTGTAGCATCCAGCCAGTTTGAGAGGCATGTGCTTTCATTGAACCTAATTTATGTTCATAGACATCGCGAATATCATTAACGATGTCTGGTTCGCCAAGGCCTTCTACTGTATCATTAGCGAACGCGACACCATAGAGGCGAGGTCGTTCATTAACAGGCATACGACGAATGGCACGTACAACCGCTTTACATGTTGCTTCGTGGTCAGGGTGTACGGCATAGTTTGGATAGAATGTAATGACTAATGATGGTTGTAATTCATCGATTAATTTTGTCATCATTTGAACCATTTTTTCATCATCTTCAAACTCAACTGTTTTATCACGTAAGCCCATCATACGAAGGTCTTGAATCCCGATTGAATCACAAGAGGCTTGTAATTCTTTTTTGCGGATTTCTGGTAAACTTTCGCGTGTTGCAAACGGTGGGTTTCCTAAATTACGACCCATTTCACCTAATGTTAAGCAAGCGTATGTAATCGGCACACCCGCATTAGCATATTGCGCAAGCGTACCAGAGACACCGAATGCTTCGTCATCTGGGTGTGGGAATACGACTAAAATTTGGCTTTCTTGTTGTTCTAACATGAAAAAATCCTCCCTTAATAAGCGAAAGGCGTTTTACTAATTTCAAGCGCCACTGCTAATTTGCCCTCATAATCATGGCCAGCCATCAATAGGCGGCCTTGGTCATCTAACTCAAAATGTGTAATCCCTTGAGCATAAATCCAACCACCATTTGCTAGCTTTAAGCCAACGCGGTGAGGTGCCTCAGGTGTTACCTTTCCTAATTCGTATTGCACGACAACATTACGGATGAAGCAACCCGCATTAAATACTTTTTCATCAAAGTGGCTTGCGTAAGCACCGTTTGTTGTTTCTAAGTGAATATATACATCTTCGTTTGCGAAAGAGTTAATTAGCTCTTGTAGCTTTGTAATCTCAACTGTTTCCATTGTAAATCTCCTTCCGACGTTTCAAATCTATTTCTAATTATAGTGAAGTTGTCGCAGTTTGGCGATTTGTAAGCTCGGGAAAAGTGTTAAAAACAGTAAATGGGAGGTGAGGTTATGGGGATTTCAACAACTTATGTTACTTGTATGATGCCATTTTCATATCATGAGAGATCTAAATATAAATTGTACGATGCGCTAAAAGAGCAGGGATACACGTTTTTTACGTTAGATAATTTACAGCTTCAAAAGGCGTTTTACGGGGACATTTGTGTGCTTCACGAAGAAATGGACCAGTATTTTTTGCCGTATATTGAACGACGTATTTTTCCGAAAAAAGAAAAATCACAGGCTTTTCTGCGCTATTCAAAAAAAGTAGAACAATTTGCTACATTGCACATTCATCAAAAAGCGTATCAATTTAACGTCCTGAGTGTCGATATTATCGCATGCCCATTTCAAGTAGGTTTTATCTCTTTTCGTATTGAGCTAAAAGGAGACTACACTTTTGATGAAGTAGTGGATTTCATGCATCATATTCGTATTTTAGAGCCAAAGATGCCAGATGAGACAGGCATTCAGGTTCGTCGTAATGACCAGGTTTTTAAAAGTGTTAGTGAATATATGCTAAATGATTTATGTGCGTTTATGCATGACTTTATTAATCATGATGCAGTACGTGGAGGCTATTTTGGTAGCCTACCTTTTTTTGAAGACGAACGAATGCTTTTAGCTGGTTATATTGAGCCAGAGGAAGCCTTGTCGACAGCGGAACTCTATCGTTTGAGTCAACTTGATGGGCTTGATGAGCATGGCAACCCTTATATTTCGGCTGAGAATGATGAGTATATGGAAAATTATTTAGATAAACGAATGAATAAGCGGTTTTCACCTAAAATAGAAAAGCTTATAACCGAGCATGTGTATATGTCGATTGTGCTGCCTCATATTCCTAAAAAAATGCAGGCAATCGCTCAGTCTCGCTTTATGGGCACGGAATATTATCAGTTGATTTTGCATTATTTTTACAAGCTCACATTATTAAAATTATCGTATTTATATAGTGAAGTAAGCGTATTGCATGACCAGGATTATACAGAGCAGCTGATGGAGCAAATTGATCAGTTTTCGGCGTCGTATTATTTCCAGGAAGTGAGCAGTCGTTCGACAGGTATTGAGCTAGCGAATAAACTGCAAGAAGTGTTTAAAATCGAGCAACAATATACCGAGGCGAAGGAAACACTTGAGAGTTTATATCGTAATCAAGAGAGTACATCGACACGTCGACAAAATAGTCTATTATTTATGCTAACGATTTTTACGGTCCTCTCAGGTATTTATGGCATGAACCTGATTATCGACGAATGGAAAGAGCCGTACAAATTGTCGTATTTAAAAAGCTATACGTTTTTTGAATGGATTTCTTTTATCACAGCCATTTTTGGTATTGGCTTATCGATTGCGGTTATTGCAACATCAGGCTTTAGCAAGATACGTCTCCAATTACGCAAAAGGAAACGGCGACGTTATGAATAAAAAAGAAGGAATCGCGCCAAGAACTGACCCACGGAAATGAGACAAAGAAAAAGACAATATTTTTCAGCTGAATTTGACGGACGCTTTCCTGAGGCATGGCAGAAGCCTCCTCGCGGGATCTGAGCCCTTTAGGAGTCGCCGTCAAATTCTTGATTCATCATCTTTTTAGGTAGTCAACTGCGTTAGAATTACCAAAAGTCGTTTATTATTTTCGTAGCTGAGCTATTCTTGAACGACAACGTCATTTGTTGTCAAAAGCACTTTAAGATAAAACGGCGTTATCAGCGAGCGTGCCTTTGCAGGACATGCTCATGATAACGCCGTTTTCTTTGACCACTTGCTGATACTCATATGATGTGCCTTTAACTTTTATTTCATATGAATACGTCTGTTTTTTGTCCATCAAAAAACACCTCCAAAGATTTTTCTCCTTGAAAGTGTCTTTTTATGTTGCCTCAGATTTTTAGGTCCTTACGCGTTGGCGATTCCTTCTTTTTGGATAGCTTAATAAGTGATTGGTTCTAATTCTGTTAGCGTCACTTTTGGCGCACCAAAGCGTGATTTAGCACCGTGATGAACGGGGCCGACGAATTCATTTAATTTCCAGCCATGCTCAATACCTGCTGCGACAAATTCCTTCGCTTCAAAAACAGCCTCTTTGACAGATAGGCCAAGCGCTAAGTTTGCAGTGACAGAGGCTGCGAATGTACAGCCAGCACCGTGATTATACGTTGTATCGATTTTTGCTGTTTCTAATAAATAATGCTTTTCACCATCATAGAATAAGTCGAAAGCTTGGTCATGCGCAATACCACGGCTACCTTTAATAACAACATTTTTCGCACCTAATTGTGTGATTTTTTCAGCGGCAATTTGCATTTCAGCAATGGTCTTTGGTGTTTTAACACCTGCAAGTTGACCGGCTTCAAAAAGGTTTGGTGTTGTGACAAGCGCATGTGGTAATAAATATTGTACCATTGCTGTCACATTTCCAGGATTCAGCACTTCATCCTCACCCTTACAAACCATCACAGGGTCAATAACGACGTTTTTGACACCAGCTTCTGCTATTGCTTTACCGGCTGTTATAATTACTTCTTCAGTTGATAACATGCCTGTTTTTACAGCGTCAATCGTCGTTGAAAACGCTGTTTTTAGTTGTGCTTCAAGGACGTCGATTGGTAATGTATAGACACCGTGTGCCCAGTTATTATCAGGGTCCATTGTAGCGATAACCGATACTGCAGCCATGCCGTATGTGTTATGCTCTTGGAATGCTTTTAAATCTGCCTCAAGACCAGCGCCACCTGAAGCGTCTGAGCCTGCAATTGTTAAGGTTTTTGGTAATGCCATAATGGAAAACTCCTTCATTATCATATTTTTCAGTAAATACTAAGTACTGTCCATTATGCGCTGAAACTGATTATTTGAAAATGGTCAAAAAATGCTTTTTTTATAAGGTCAGATTACAGAGTATGCAAAAAACATAAAACTCTCTTATAATAATTCAGAGATTGTATTTAGGAGGAATAAACACATGAAAAAAGGCCGCGTTTTAGTGACGTCAGCCATTGTTCTATTTATTGCGGCGATTATTGCGCCGTTTGCTATTTGGAAAGCACTAACAGGAAGTAACGAAAAAATTGAAACCGCTGTATTAGTTGAGCGCATGAATGATTTGAATGAGCTAACGACAGCAGAAGCCTATACAAAAGTATTAATTGAACGTACGAATAATAAAATTTTTGGACAAGAAATTAGCATCGCCATTCCAGGAACGGAGCAAAAGGTGCTCGTTGTCGTGCCAGGAACGGTGCGAGCAGGCGTTGATCTAAGTGAGCTAACAGAAAAACAAGTGCGTGTGGATGAATCACAAAAAACATTAGAGATTACGCTACCAAAGCCTGCAATTTTAGGCACACCATCACTCGCATTAGATAAAGTAAAAGTATTCTCGAGCGAAGGGATTTTCCGCGACGAGGCGACGATTAAAGAGGGTTATGATTTAGCAAATCAGGCACAGAAAGAAATGCTAAAAGAAGTAGAGGCAGAGGGGCTTTTAACAAAAGCCCAAGACAATGCAGAGGAATCGTTGAAAAATATGTTTGGTTTAGTAAACTATAAAGTAGAGGTCAAATTTGAGGAGTAGGTTATGACGAAGCAAATTTTTGATAATACATGGCAGCAAGTTGTAGGGGAAGAGTTCGACAAGCCGTATTATTTACAACTACGTGAATTTTTAAAGCAGGAATATTTTAACGAGACTGTCTATCCGCCGATGGAAGATATGTGGAATGCTTTTCGTTACACAGATTATCCAGATGTAAAAGTCGTAATTTTAGGACAGGATCCCTATCATGGACCAGGTCAGGCACATGGCTTGAGCTTTTCTGTGAAGGAAGGCGTCAAGCATCCACCGAGTCTGCAAAACATTTTCAAAGAAATGCATGCGGATATTGGTGTGCCGATTCCACAGCAAGGAACATTAACGAAATGGGCCAAGCAGGGTGTGTTATTACTGAACACGGTGCTGACTGTGCGTGCGCATGAAGCACATTCACATAAAAACCAAGGCTGGGAGCAGTTCACAGATCGTGTCATTGAAAAGCTATCTGAGCGCGAGGAGCCGATTATTTTTGTGCTATGGGGTCGCCCAGCACAGCAAAAAGAGCGCCTTATTGATACGTCGCGTCATGCGATTATTAAAGCGCCACATCCAAGTCCGTTAAGTGCCCATCGAGGCTTTTTTGGCAGTCGACCATTTTCACAAATTAATGAGCAACTAGCATCTTTTGGTACGGCACCAATCGATTTTGATTTAACAAAATCATAAGGAGGATTTCCGATGAAGCCCAATTGTTTTAAATGCCAATATTTCCAGGTGACGTGGGACCAAGCATCACCACGTGCTTGTCGTGCATATGGCTTTAAATCGAGAGCCGTACCTTCCGTTGTTGTAAAAAACTCATCTGGTATGGATTGTTTAAAATTCGCACCGAAGCAGAAAGGATAGTTGTATGATTTCCTATGAAACGATTATTACAGAAATTCAAAAACATGCAGGTATAGCAACTGGTAGTGATGCGAAAATTCGTGAGGAGTTAGCCGCAATTCGTGCATTATGTGATGTAGCATTAGCAGATAATCATACCGCTGCGCCTACTCAAACGGTAGTACCACAGCAGCCTGTTCAACAAATGCAGTATGTACCAGTAGAGCCTGCCGTGATTCAACAGGCGGCTCCTAGCTTACCAACGAAGAAAATCCATGAAGAAGATGCGAATGGTGATTCGCTATTTGATTTTTAGATAAGGGAGAAAACAATGAAAAAGAATATAATTATCGGTGCAGTATTTGGCTTTTTAGCCGTTGCACTAGGCGCGTTTGGCGCACATGCACTAGAAGATTTACTTGTGAAAAACGGTTATGAGGATGTCTGGGAAACAGGTGTGCATTATCAAATGTTCCATGCAGTAGCGATTATGGTCATTGGGGTATTAATGAGTAAAAATATCATCGGCAATGTAAAATCATTACGTGTTGCCGGAACAGCTATGCTTATCGGAACGATTTTATTCTCTGGTAGCCTGTATGTTATGGCGCTTACAAAAATTACGGTATTAGGTGCGATTACACCGATTGGTGGCGTAGCCTTTTTAGTTGGTTGGATTGCCGTTGTGATGTCAGCCAAGCATATTAAAGAATAAGGGTAGATAAGCAGGAATCACATTATTGGTGATTCCTTTTTTAATTGACGTTAAAAGCTATGTTTCTTTTTTAGCATGATTATGTGGAAAAATGATGATATAGGTAATACATATTCATTGGAATAAACGATTTTTCTATAAAAAATATTAAAATGACATAATGATTCTCATCATAACTAATGCTATTTTCGCGAATCGTATAAAAGAGGCTTGTTTTCACTATATGGAGGGTATTAATACACTAAGCCCATATTAATACAGAAAGAAGTGGAACGTATGCAATTTGTCTTTAACTTAGACCAAGCCATTTCTTACGATAACCAACCCGTATCACTGAACTTACAATATATGTTTGATTTTTTGAAGGATAATGGACATCAATTGATTTTTACATCAACAGGAGCAGTGCGCAATATGTTGCTGAAGCTAGATCGACGCTTTCATAATGAAGCAATGATTAGCTTAGAAGGCGCGGTTATTTGTAAAGAAGGTGCACTAGAGCAATTATCAACATTTAATCAAATCGATTTCCAAACAATACAACAGTTAATTGAAAAATATGACGCGACATTTTTAATGGAGGGTGAGTGGGATTACTGTTATACAGGTGGCGACTATTATGCGATTGCACCGACAGTTGATCCGGCAAAGCTTGGACAAAATGTCTCGCTTAAAAAAGTTGGGCCTATTTCACATATAACAATTTTAGCTGCAGATGGTATCGAAGACATGCGCTTACAATTATCAAACCAGGGCTTTAATGTTCAAAGTAAGGGGCAAGAAAATCCCCAGCTACTCATTACACCAAAGCGCATCAATAAATGGCATGCACTACAAAAATTAGGTGTGTCTGAAAAAAACTATGTTGCAATTGGTTCAGACTTAACGGATTTAGCGGTGCTAGAACATGCTGAGCACGCGTCCATGATTGGTTTTACAATGGAGCTCGAGGATTATGCGGAGTCTCGTTTACCAAATGATGAAAAAGTAGAAAAATATATTATTGATAAATGCTATGAGTTATCGAAGAAATATACGGTATAAAAAAGAGGCTGGATATCCAGCCTCTTTTTCGTGCGATTAAAGTGCTAATAAGTTGCGTAATTTTTCTTCATTTAAAATATTACCAACGAAGAATTCGCCGAAGTCTGCATAGCGAGCAGATACTTCATCAAAGCGCATTTCATAAATTAATTTCTTGAATTGTAGTACGTCATTTGCGAATAGTGTAACGCCCCATTCATGGTCATCAAAGCCGATTGAACCAGAGATGATTTGCTTCACTTTGCCTGCATAGCTGCGTCCAATCATTCCGTGAGAGCGCATCATTGCTTGACGTGCGTCCATTTCTAGCATGTACCAGTTGGCGCCTTTTTCACGACGTTTATCCATTGGGTAGAAGCAAATATGTTCCCAGCGAGGTAGCTCAGGATATAGGCGAGCGCGTACATGTTCATTTTGATATGGATCTTGAGCAGGCTCGTCGCCAGCTTTTGCCTTTGCAAGATAGTTCGAAAGCTCAACAACGGATACATAAGAATATGTTGGGATTGTGAAATCAGCAATTGTAAGTTTCGCAAATTTTGTTTCGATTTCATTTAATTCTTCCATTGTTTCGCGTAATGTCATAAGCACGAAATCTGCTTTTTGACCGACGATTGAGTAAAAGGCATGAGAACCTGTTTTTGCTTCATCTGCTTTATTTAATTCGGCAAGGAATGCGATAAATTCATCGGTAGCTTCTTTACGGAAGTCCTCATCCATCTGTTTCCACATTGTCCAGTTCATTGCGCGGAAATCATGTAATACATACCAGCCATCTAATGTTTGTGCTGCTTCGATCATGTGTAACACTCCTTATTAAGTAAGAATCTTCTTCCATGCAATTTTAGCACAACTTCTGAAATTCGTCCGTTGAACAGGTAACGACATTTTCAAAAAATGACGAATTCGTGTACACTGAGTAAGAATTAGATTATGAGTACGGGAGATAACAGTTATGAAGGATTTTTTAACGCAAAAAACATGGCGCTACATCGATCAATCGGTTAGTGGTATCGGTCGTTCTCCATTAGAATCATTTGCGGCGGATGATACGCTTTGCCATTTAATCGGTGCAGGGATTTCACCTGCGACAGTACGAACATGGGTGCACAGTGCCTCAGTCGTAATGGGTATCCAGGATCATCGTTTGCCGTATGTACAAGCAGGGATGGATTTACTAGAAGAGCGCGGCTATCATCCAATCGTGCGCAACTCAGGTGGGTTAGCGGTTGTATTAGATGAGGGTGTGCTTAATATTTCGATTGTCATTAGCGAAAAAGAAGGACATATCGATATTAATACAGGCTATGACATGATGGTGGATTTGATTAAAGCGCTATTTCCAGAAATTGCAGCGCGTATTGAAGCATATGAAATCGTCGGCTCTTATTGCCCGGGGTCATATGATTTAAGCGTGGATGGTAAAAAATTTGCGGGCATTGCACAGCGTCGTATTCGCGGTGGGATTGCCGTTCAGATTTATTTATCTGTTGAGGGAAGTGGTGGCGAACGAGCTGAATTGATTCGTGATTTTTATGAACGTGCACTTCAGCAGGAGCCAACAAAGTTTGAGTATCCAAAAGTACGTCCAGAAGTGATGGCATCATTATCGGAAATCATTGGTCAGTCATTGACGGTACAAGAGGTAAATGCACGCTTGCAGCAATTTTTGTATACACATTCAGATGAATTACGTATGGGGCCTTTCGTGGAAGATGAGATGGAACAATATATGTATTATTTAAAGCGCGTTTTTGAGCGTAATAAAAAGTTGTTAATCGAATCGTAAATTTTTAGACACTTGAATGTCACAGTAGATTTCCGTACACTAAAATGGGTATATATTTAAGTATAGAAAGGGTTGCATTTACGAATGGCAAACGAATTTCGAGTTTGCGATGAATGTCAGGCCGTTAATTTAAAAACGTTGATTCCAAAATTAAAGGAAATCGATCCGGATGCAGAGATTGACATCAAATGCCAATCATATTGTGGACCGGGACTTCGTAAAACATTTACGATCGTTAATAACCGTCCATGCGCGGCACATACAGAAGAAGAATTAATGCCGAAAATCATCAAAAAATTAAAATCACAGAAAAAGCTTCCAGAAGGTTTTGTCGATAAATGGACGCCAGTAGAAGCAGAAGAAAAATAAGTATTTTAGCAGGTTGCGCAGTCGACCTGCTCTATTTTTTTCTCTAAAAGACAAAGGACAAAAGCCATCTTGTTTCGAAAATAGAGATGGTCGTACAATGGAATAAGGGGGTAATGCGTGTGAGTTATGCAACGAAAAAGTTAGCAGAAGAAAAGGTATTTAAAGATCCCGTCCATCGCTATGTGCATGTGCGAGATCAGGTGATTTGGGATTTAGTCGCAACGCGTGAATTCCAGCGCCTACGCCGAATTAAACAGCTCGGTACAACCTATTTAGTATTCCACGGTGCGGAACATAGCCGCTTCAGCCATTCATTAGGGGTGTATGAAATTACGCGTCGTGTCGTCGATGATGTATTTGTCGATTATCCAGAGTGGGATAATTCAGAGCGTCTTGTGGCGTTATGTGCGGCACTTTTACATGATCTCGGTCACGGGCCGTTTTCACACGCGTTTGAACATGTTTTTAATTTGGATCACGAGGCGTATACACGTGCCATTATTTTAGGGGATACAGAAGTCAATGAAGTGCTTCGTCGTGTCGCAGAGGATTTTCCGCAGAAAGTGTCAGATGTTATTGAAAAAACATATGAGAATCAACAGGTGGTCAGTCTAATTTCAAGTCAAATTGATGCAGACCGCATGGATTACTTACAGCGAGATGCATATTTTACTGGTGTAAGTTATGGTCATTTTGATATGGAGCGCATTTTGCGTGTTATGCGTCCGCGCGAGGACCAAATCGTCATTAAATCGAGTGGTATGCATGCCGTAGAGGACTATATTATGAGCCGCTATCAAATGTACTGGCAAGTTTATTTCCACCCGGTATCACGCAGCGCAGAGGTGATTTTGCGTAAGACATTAGAGCGTGCGCAGGAGTTATATCATGAGGGCTACACATTTAAAGTAGAACCAACGCCATTTAAATCATTTTTTGATGGCAATATTGAGCTTCAACAATATATTGAGCTAGATGAAACTATCATTATGACGTACTTCCATTTTTGGACGCATGAAGAAGATGCGATTTTAAGTGATTTAAGTAGTCGATTTTTAAATCGTCGTCTATTCAAATATATTGAGTATGACCCAGGTGCAGATTTTAAAAAGGTTTTAGAGTTAGAGGAATTATATAAAAAGGCCGGTCTGAATGCGAATTATTATTTAGTGCATGATTCGACATCAGACCTACCGTATGATTTTTACCGTCCAGGTGAAGAAGAGGGGCGCTTGCCGATTCATTTACTGCGCTCGAATGGTGAATTATCTGAGCTATCTCGTAGTTCAGAGGTGGTTGAGTCGATTTCAGGGAAACGACGCTTTGACCATAAAATTTATTTTCCAGAAGACGTATTATTAGAAAATGGCAAAAAGCGTATGCTACGTAAACAAATATTAGAAGTATTAAATCGATAGTTTGAAAGGGGAGCGACTTGTGTTAGAAGAACATGCCAATGTCGTACGTGTTGTATCATTAGCCGGTGAAGTAACAGGTCGAAAGAAGTTACAAAAAATCGTCTATATCGCGAAAAAATTGAATTATCCATTCCATGAAAAATATCATTTTCATATGTATGGACCTTATTCCGAAGAATTAACGATGCGTGTAGAAGAATTATGCACAATGGGCTTTTTAACAGAACGCAAGGAAGATAGAGGCTCTTATCAACAGTATCGTTATGAAGTAACGGATAAAGGAACGACATTTACAGAGAGCTTTTGTAAGGAAGCGGGCGGGTTGCCGCAAATCATTGAAGAGCTGAATACACAAAGTGCGCGCTTCTTAGAATTAGTATCGTCTCTGCTTTATTTCGACGAGCTTTCACGGGAGCAGCAAATAGTAAAAGTACGTACCGTAAAAGCAAAATTAAACTTTACAGATGAAGAGTTCGAGCATGCTTTTACGTTTATGACGAAACTAAATCAGTTTAAAAATAATTAAAACGGTGTATAATAACACTATCCTATAAACGAAAGGAATGAGGGTGGCCGATGAAGTAGTCTTATTTTTTAACGAACGAAGTGAACAAAACTTTGCGTAAAAAATAGGATTAGTCTGCCCAAATTCAATTTATACAGAGAAACGTCATCAGCATGGCTTTCTTATACAACCGCTAGAGTGGCGGAGTATGCCTGAATTTCAGGAAACACTCTCTGACTAATCCTTCCAAAATTTTTTGGAGGGATTTTTATATAGTGAAAAGTCCCTCTTTAGGAGGACAACCCCATGACAGAATTATGTCGTATACATCAACTTTCATATAAAGAAATTTTAACGAATAATACTGTATCGATAAAGGCAGGTGCGCGCATTGGCATCGTTGGCGCAAACGGTGCAGGGAAATCAACATTATTGAAGCTTTTAGCAGGGAAAATACAGCCGACAGAGGGGCATATAGAATGGTTCAAAAAAGCGTCGACCTTTTTAGTAGAGCAGGAGCAGGAAACGTTTGAGCGAGAGGTGGCGAAAAATGTACAGCAAGTTTGGCAGGTGCCAGCACGTAGTTATGAGCAGCTAAGTGGTGGGGAAAAGCTGAAGTTACGTTTAGCAGAGGCCTTTGCAAAGAAGCCACAGCTTTTATTACTCGATGAACCAACCAATCATCTTGATGCAGCTAGCTTAGCACTACTCACAAAGCAGCTAAAGCGCTACCGCGGCACAGTCATTGTCGTATCACATAATCGTGCTTTTTTAAATGATGTTGTAAATGAAATTTGGCATATCAAGGAGCAACAGGTAACGCGTTATAAGGGCAATTATGCGGCGTATCGTGAGCAGTACGAGGCAAAGCTTCTACGTCAGCAAAAAGAATATGACAAGCAGCAACAAGAGGTGGCGCGCATTGAACATCAAATGGCGAAAATCACCTCATGGAGTGAGCAAGCGCATGCCGATTCAACGAAGCATGAATTTGCGAAGGAATTTTATCGTGTGAAGGCCAAGCGTATGGATGCACAAGTGAAATCGAAGCAAAAGCGCCTCGAAAAAGAGCTTGATAAGCATCAGATTGAACAACCTAAAAAGAAGTACGCGGTGCAATTTGAATTTCAGCAAAGTGATCCAACAGGAAAGCATTTGCTAGAGCTGAAGCATGTATCGAAAAAATTTGGTGAGCAGGTCATTTTTAATGATGTGAATGCGACGATTGGCTACGGTGAGCGTATTGCACTCGTTGGCGCAAATGGTGCGGGCAAGACGACACTACTACGTATGCTGTTGAATCAAGAAAGCTATGACGGTGAAATTTGGCGTTCGCCGGCTGCAGACATTGGCTATTTAACACAGCAGGTTTTTGATTTGCCAGACGATCAAACACCGAGTGAACTATTTGAGCGCCCCACATTTGAAGAGCGTGGGCTTGTACAGACACTGATGATTCACCTCGGTTTTACGAGTGCGCAGTGGGAGGAGCCGATTGCACGAATGAGTATGGGGGAACGTGTGAAATGTAAGCTGATGGCCCTTATTTTAGCGAAGAAAAATGTGCTTATTTTAGATGAGCCGACGAATCATCTAGATTTGGAATCACGTGAGCAGCTTGAACAGGTGTTGGGCGACTATAATGGTACGATTATCGTCGTATCGCATGATGCCTACTTTGTTGAAAAAACGACGACAACACGTTTCTTTATTGAAAATCATCAATTAATTACACCAGCACAGGACGTAGAGACAGCAGATGATAAAGAGCGTATGCAACTCGAAAATCGTCTACAAGATGTGCTCGGTCAGCTAAGCTTTTTGACGGCAAAGGACGCGCAGTATGAGGAGCTTGATGAGGAGTTTCACCGATTGACGGTGCAATTACGACAATTAAAGTCATAGCAAAAAAGGAATCGTTTAAAGGAACTGACCCACGAAAGTGAGACAAAGAAAAAGACAATATTTTTCAACTGAATTTGACGGACGCTTTCCCGGGGCATGGCGGAAGCCTCCTCGCTCGCAAGCTCACTGCGGGGTCTTCCACTCATGCTAAGGGCTAGGGCTTCCCTAGGAGTCGCCGTCAAATTCTTGTCCCATCCTTTTTTTCGGTACGTACTTTTTTGTGCTATAGGCACCTTTTGGTTTCATTTGAACGGCGATAAGCGATGACGTAATGAAAAAAATAATCATAAAAAAAGCAGAAATCGCATTTTACTGCGATTTCTGCTTTTTTTATGATTATTCAAACTATTTATCAGACGCGCGTACGCCACCGTTTGCATAATGCTCTTTTTTCATTTCTTCAATGATGATGGTGATGTTTTCCTTTGGTGCGTTAACTGTGCGAGAAATTGCATCCGTAACTTCTGTTACAAGCGCACGTTTTTGGTCATCATTACGACCTTCAATCATTTTAATCGTTACTACAGGCATTTGTGACACTCCTCGTTTATAATGATATAGTGAATCTTAGTTAATCATATCAGAACGGAGGATTTTTGGAATGGCTGAAAAGAAAAAAATGGAATTTAATATTATAAAAAATGCACCTACAGATGGGCATAAAGGATACGGGATTGGTTCGTTATCATTAGAAAATGTATCACCTGTTATTATTGATGTAGAAGAGGGCACTGCTGCTGTTGACATCGGTGCGATGCATGCGCGTAGCGTTGTTGAAAAAGGCATTAAATTTACAACCAATCGTGAAGACTCAGAGGGTGGTAAAAACTACTGGCTTGTCTGGGTAACGATTGAACAAAAACCAGAGGGCGGCTACTATGCGGGGGTGACAGCTTGTGAAATGGTCGTCAATCGCGAAAAACGTCGTGGCTATAAAATTTTAGCAGACCACGTGAATCGCATGGACAAATCAATGAAACGTAAAATTATGGTCGACAATATGGACGAGAAGTCAAAACACGTTTTGGCTGATTTCTTAAGAGGCTTTGATGAGGCAATGTGGAATCGTAGCGATGAACAATTACGTAATGAGCTCGCATAAGTGACCAAAATATGAAGTTCTTCCCCCAAGGTTGAAACTAACCTGAAAAGGAAGTACACTAAAATATAAAGTCTAACACTAGACTTTGGACAGCAGTCTTGTATACTTTGTGTTTATGCAGGTATTTGAAACCCTAAACCCAAGCCAGATGCCTTGTCTTAAACATAAAACAAGCAGAAAAAGCTTTCAATGCGCCTAACGGACAATGGCGATATTGGAAGCTTTTTTAATGTTCTTTTTTTAGTTGATTGGCATGAAGAATGGAATTTAATTGTTTTGAATTACTTTGAGATTGGCGAATATCGTCTGCTAATCTGACGAGTGATTCACTTGTGATTGCATTGTCTGGGTAGTTGACGATACTAAACGATGCAGTTACATGTACTTCTTCGAAATTAGATAAAATAAATGCACGCTCGCGTAAGAGCATACGTAGCTCAGATGCATAATTTAATGCAATAGCGGGCGCTGCATCATAACAAATTAAATAAAATTCCTCGCCGCTTACGCGTGTTAAAAGGCTATTATGTTCTTGTGCGTAATCATCTAAAATTTTTGCGAGTTGCTTTAAAATTTCATCCCCGTATAAATGACCATAATGATGATTAACTGCGCGGAAACGATCAATATCAATTAAAACAAGTGCAAATGCCAGACGGTTGTTTGTCAGGCGATTTAATTCTTCGCGGAAAATGCGATTATTTGGGACACCTGTTAAATAATCTGTATCAGCCAGTTTTTCAACAGCGCGTGTATAAGCGAATTGTTTTTTGAAAATGTATAACACGCCATAGGTTGCATAAAAGGCAAAGGCACTCATGAATGTTAATGTCCAAAGTGATGGATCATCCCAAGTGACGGGTGTCACAATAAGAATGAAAAATAAAAATTCTAGCACGCATGGCCAAATATAGGCATGTACATTTTTAGAGGTAATCGGAATTTTCATCGCAATAAGTGACATGACGCTACCGACAACTATCGTATTAAGACCAAAAATCATCGTATTCATTGAAAAGTCAGCGGAAATCATGCGGAAGAGCCCCGCAATTACAGCCGTAATAAACCCTGCCTGTGGACCACCGATAATAATCGCCAATAACAAGACGGCAGAGCGTGTATCACCAATCACTTCGCTGGATAAATGTAAGGAAGTTCTCATTACTAAAATTGCGATGATTCCTGCGCCACATCCAACGAGAATAGGATAATAAGGCTGATATTCTTTTTTAAAGCCGCCAAAGAATTCATATAAAAAATAAGCTAATACGATAAACGTAAATAAAATTGAAAAGTTTATAATAAGGCTCAGTATCATTTGATTTCTCCTAGCTAATAGTGGTTCTATTATACACTAAATTATTTAGAGTCGTTTAGGCGCAGTGAAATTTCTCTACATCCTTGAAAAAAACTTATATCTTAGCCTATAATAATAAGGTTATATTAACAAAGAGCGGAGGAGCTTTTTTGAGTAATAATGCGATGCCGATTCAACTAAAATTTAAGACGACCATTAAACATGAAGGTGAACTACCTGAAATCATGGAAATTTTTGTGGACGCTTCTTATATGTTGAAAGACGGTAAAAAAGTGTACATTCAATATGAAGAACTATTAAATGATAAAAAGATGCGTACAACGTTACGTTTTGATGAATCCGATGGTATTATTATGCGTAACGGAGACATAAAAATGCGCTTACCGTTTCTGAAAGGGCTTGACCAACGAGGCCATTATGAAGCGGATTTTGGGACAATGCCAATCATTGTACGCACGCATCATATCGATAATAAACCACTTACAGAACAAGCAGCAGAAGGTACACTTTTGGTACACTACGAACTAATCGTAGGCGGAAATTCAGTCGGTGATTATACATTAGAATATAGCTATACGGAGGGAAAATAATGAACGCAGTAGAACAAGTCCAACAGTCAGTTAAAGACGCTTTATTAAAAGCTATTACAAAAGCTGAGCTTGTAGAAGACCCAAGTGCTTTAAATATCCACTTAGAAACACCACGTAGTAAAGAAAACGGTGACTACGCAACAAACATCGCGATGCAAATGACGAAATTAGCGAAAAAACCACCTCGTGATATCGCACAGGCTATTTTAGATAATTTAGAAACAGCTGGCACAAATATCGAAAAAATCGATATCGCGGGTCCTGGTTTCATGAACATCACATTAGCAAAAGACTACTTAACAAAAGTTGTCACAACTGTTTTAGACCAACAAGCAGCATACGGTCACTCTGAGGCAGGTGAACACCAAAAAGTACAAGTAGAATTCGTTTCTGCGAACCCAACTGGTGATCTTCACTTAGGTCATGCGCGTGGTGCGTCAATCGGGGATTCATTATGTAATATTTTAGATGCAGCAGGCTATGATGTATCTCGTGAATACTACATCAATGATGCGGGTAACCAAATTACGAAATTAGCAAAATCATTAGAAGCTCGTTACCGTCAAGCATTAGGTCAAGAAGCAGATATGCCAGAAGACGGCTACCACGGTAAAGATATCGTCATGATTGCGGAAACATTATCAAATGAATTTGGCGAAGACATCTTAAATAAATCAGACGAAGAACGCTTTGAATTCTTCCGTACACATGGTTTAAACCATGAATTTGGTAAACTTCAAAAAGACTTAAAAGACTTCCGCGTTGATTTCGACGTATGGTTCTCTGAAACTTCTTTATACAAAGATGGTAAAGTTGAAAAAGCCATCCAAACATTAAAAGATAATGGTCACGTATACGAAGAAGACGGCGCTGTATGGTTCCGCTCTACAACATTCGGTGATGATAAAGACCGTGTATTACGTAAAACAGACGGTTCATTCACTTACTTAACACCAGATATCGCATACCACGAAGATAAATTACAACGTGGCTTCGATAAAATCATCAACATCTGGGGTGCTGACCACCACGGTTACATTCCTCGTATGAAAGCTGCAATTCAAGCGTTAGGCTATGACCGCGACATGCTGGAAGTAGAAGTTATCCAAATGGTTAACTTATTACGTGACGGCGAAAAAGTGAAAATGTCTAAACGTACAGGTAACGCAGTAACATTACGTGAATTAGTAGAAGAAGTAGGTCTAGACGCAGTACGCTACAACTTCGCAATGCGCGCCGGTGATACACACTTAGATTTCGATTTAGATTTAGCTGTGAAGCAATCAAACGAAAACCCTGTATACTACGCACAATATGCACATGCACGTATTTGCTCAATCCTACGTCAAGCAGAAGAAAAAGGTTTCGCACCTTCAACAGATGCGCTTGAAACATTATCTACAGAAAAAGACATCGATGTACTGAAAAAAGTTGGGGATTTCCCACAAGTGGTAGCAGATGCTGCACGCGCTCGCGCACCGCACCGTATCACAAACTACGTACAAGAATTAGCTGCTACATTCCACAGCTTCTACAATGCTGAAAAAGTATTAGATGTTGACAATAAAGAACGCTCTGCAGCACGTCTTGCAATGATCACAGCAGTAGCACAAACAATTAAAAATGCGCTTAAATTAGTAGGCGTAGCTGCTCCTGAAAAAATGTAATTTAGCTAAATAAAAAGAGGCTTTGACATATGTGTAAAGCCGCTCCTATGAGCATAAAAAAACCGGAATCGCGCTGTGACGCGGTTCCGGTTTTTCGTTTCGAACGTTAAAAAAAGAAAATGACGTGTTTTGTCTTAGTCACTTTTTTATTATGTCTGTAGCAGAAGACGCTCACCTCAAGGAGCGAAGTGAGTAGGTGGGCGATGCATGCTATGCTTTTGGCGAACAGCGCGTTTCAAGAGATGCTCGTTAAAATACTCGTTAATAGGGCTTGCTATTGATTGAAAAAGGGTATGGAAAGACTAGAACTGTTTTGCTCTAAAAACGCCTGTCGGATTTCTACTGACGGTACTTCAATCGAAACGATTAAAAAATAGCTTCAATCTCAAAGCAAAAAATAATTAACGGAAGAGGTGAACGTATTGTCACAAAATAAAGCCTACAAATTTAGGTTATATCCAAATAAGGACCAACAAGCACGCATCCATCAAACGCACGGTCATTGTCGTTTTGTCTATAACCATTTTCTTGAACTTTGGAACACTTCCTATAAAGAAGAAGGCAAAAGCTTAAATCGTAGCTTGATGTCTAAAGTCCTCACGAAGATGAAGAAACAAGATGAAACAGCTTGGCTGAGAAACGTAGACAGTGTGGCATTACAAGCCTCTTATGAATATTTAATCGATGCCTTCAATCGATTTTTTAAGAAACAGAATAAATACCCTCGTTTCAAAAGCAAAAAAAATCCCGTACAAAGCTATACAACCAAAAATACAAATAACAATATCGCGATTGTCGGTAACCACATCAAACTACCGAAACTTGGGCTTGTGAAGTTTGCGAAGTCTTGTGAGATAGAAGGACGTATCATGCGCGCAACGATCAAATATCATGCAAGTGGCCATTTTTACGTATCGATTGCATGTGAAGTACCGGACGTTCAGCCGTTACCGAAAACCAATCAATCTGTCGGGATTGATTTAGGTATCACCGATTTTGCGATGCTGTCTGATGGACGTAAAGTGGATAACCAACGCTTTACGGTGAAGATGGAGAAGCAGCTAAAGCGGGAACAACGCAAGTTATCACGTCGCTACGAACAAGCAAAAAAAGAGAACCGCGTTTTACGTGACTGTATGAACTACCAAAAGCAACGTCGTAAAGTCGCGCGCTTGCGTGAACGTGTTGCGTTTCAGCGGGAAGATTTTTTAAATAAGTTATCAACGGAACTCATTCGCCAGTACGACATCATCTGCCTAGAAGACTTACACACCAAAGGCATGTTGAAAAATCATAAACTAGCAAAAGCCATTAATGACGTTTCTTGGTTTTCGTTTGTGCAAAAACTGATGTATAAAGCGAAGTGGTATGGCCGAGAAATCGTAAAGATTTCACGCTTCTATCCATCGAGCCAACTTTGCCATGTCTGTGGGCATCGAGATGGCAAGAAGTCCCTCGACATTCGCGAGTGGGTTTGCCCATCTTGCGGTGAAACGCTAGACCGAGACCTTAACGCAAGTCGGAACATTTTAGCCGAAGGACTCACGCTGTTAACCCAACAACCGTAGGGACTACGGGGCTCGCCTACTCAAGAAGTGAAGCCACTGTTCGAGCTGTCGGAACAAGCAAGCACTGTTCGTAGGAATCCCCCACTTCAAGCGCATTCGTAAAAACGGCTAAGTGGGGGTAGTTCAATTTAAAAATAAATTGGTTGCATCATGTGTACGTAAAATAGGCTCCGAATACTTCGTATAATTCGATGTTAAAAAGTAATAGTAGAGCATATCAACGACATACAACTGCGCGATAAGTGACGCTGTCGCGGCTGTGCGGATTTTACCGCTAACCTCTAATGCACTGTGTAAAAGTGTCACCGTGGCTTGTTTTGCAAGCTCGGAGTCTTGATTGCCGGTCACCGCAATGACAGGAATTTGTAGGCTCTTCGCAATGTTTTCTAGCTGCTCGATTTGCGTTTTTTCACCAGAATTTGAAATAAGCACAAGTACTTTATTTTCTGGGTTAGCAGAAAGCAGTGTTGTAATCAGATGAATGTCTGAATGGGTAATGACATTTTTTCCGAATTATTTAAAAAAAGAAAACCCTAACATGGATGGAATCACTTTCGTTTATTTACAAATAATGTAATCTAAAAGTAATAAAATTTCATTTTTTGTTTAAAATATTTTTTAAAAAGAAATTAAATTACATTTTAAAATAAAGTAAGCACGAAATCAGTGCGTAATTACATAAAAATGACACACTATTCCGAATATGCTTTCTTAACTCCTTGAAGTTTTGTATAATAGGGGCAATTAAACACACAGACATAGTAGGGGAAATGAGTGAAAATCTCATGCGGTCCCGCCACTGTAATGAAGTAATTCGAAGCCAGATTACCTACTATTTTCTTGAATGTGCTACGAGGATAGTCAACTTTTAGGGGGCTTCTGTATGTACAGGGGCCTTTTTATGTTCTCGGGAAATGAGAGGAGAATGGATTTTGAAAAAATGGATGTCATGGGGTTCCGCATTAGCGGTCTCAGCAATGTTATTATCAGGCTGCGGTACAGCAGATCAGACAAATGACAAGGAAAAAACAACACAGTCAGCGCAGCAAAATGCGTACCCATTAACAGTGAAGGATGCGACAGGTAAAGAAATTAGCATTAAGCAAGAGCCTTCAAAAATTATTACCTTATCACCAAGCATTACGGAATCATTATTCGCACTTGACTTAGGAGATAAGGTGACAGGTGTTACAACGAATGATGATTATCCGAAAGAAGCGACTAAAAAAACAATGGTTGGCGATATGAATCCAAATATCGAAAAAATCATTTCGTTAGAACCTGATTTCGTGTTAATTGATGCGTCATCATTAGGTACGGCTGAAGCAGGTTTAGAGCAGCTACGTGATGCAGGAATCACTGTATTTGTTGTGCCAACAGCAAATTCATTTGATGAAACGTATGCCAATATCGAACTAATCGGTAAGGTGACAAATAAAGAAGCTGAAGCGAAAAAAATTGTTGCAGATATGCAGAAAAAAGTAGCGGATGTACAACAGAAAATTAAAGATGCCAATGTGAAAGAACGTTCTGTATTTGTCGAAACATCAGATGCACCAGACATTTATACAGCGGGCAATAACTCGTATATGCAAGAAATGTTCGACTTAATTGGTGCGAATAATATTGCTAAAGATGGCGGCGAAAATTGGTATAAAATCGACCCAGAAGCGATTGTAAAAGGCAACCCAGATGTCATTATCGTGAAGTATGATTACGTACCAAATATCATGAAGAAAATTAAAAAACGTGATGGCTTTGATACCATTACAGCGGTGAAAGAAGACCAAATTGTGCAAGTCGATGACAATTTAACAAGTCGTACAGGTCCACGTTTAGCAGATGGCTTAGAAGAAATCGCGAAAGCTGTCTATCCTGAGGCATTTAAATAATGAAAAAACATGTTGTCGGGTATACCGTATCCTTTGCGCTATTAGTTGTAGCGGCATGGTTTGCGATTAGTATTGGCTCGGTGAAGGTTCCACTATCTGTATTGTGGAATCCATCATCAGCGGATGCAGCCTCGGCAAATATTATATGGAAAATCCGCGTGCCACGTGTGATTTTAGCCGGTCTTGTAGGGGCAGCACTTGCTATGGCAGGTGCTGCCTTTCAAGGTTTATTGAAAAATCCACTGGCTGATCCATATACGCTGGGGGTTTCTTCTGGGGCATCGGTCGGAGCGGTGATGACAATTTTCTTCGGTATTTCGTCATCCGCGCTTGGCCTATACACATTACCGATTTTTAGTATGATTGGTGCAATGGTCGCAATGGTGTTAGTGCTTGGCTTTTCACGCCTTGTCGATCGTTCGATGAAAATGGAAACATTGATTTTAACAGGGATTATTATTAGTGCCTTTTTAAGCTCCGTTATTTCACTTATGATTGCACTAACTGGTGAGGAACTGCGTCAGATTTTAAACTGGCTCATGGGGAGCGTATCGATGCGTGGCTGGCCGTATATTAAAATGATTTGGCCATTTTTACTTGTTGGTGCCTTGATGCTATGGATGAATCGCAAGGAACTAAATGCCTTATTATTTGGCGAGGAGCGCGCGCATTATTTAGGGGTCAATGTGAAGCGCAGCAAGTGGATGATTTTAGTGGGCGGCTCGATTTTAACAGGCTGTGCCGTAGCGGTGTCAGGGACAATTGGCTTTGTTGGTTTAGTTGTACCGCATATGACACGTCTACTTTTCGGTGCAGATCATCGTCATTTACTACCGCTCTCAATTATTAATGGTGCCACGCTACTTATCGTCTGTGATTTAGTAGCGCGCACGATTATTGCACCATCCGAATTACCGATTGGCGTCATTACATCATTTATTGGTGCGCCAGTATTTGCTTATATTTTCTTTAGACAACGTAGAAAGGGGCGTTAAACATGTTAGAGATTCACGGCTTAACAGGGGGCTATGATAAAAAAGAAATTGTTCGAGATGTGAGCTTTTCATTACAGAAGGGGCGAATGCTCGGCATTTTAGGGCCAAATGGTAGCGGGAAATCGACGCTTTTAAAAATGATTAGTGGCATTTTACCGCTAACTGCCGGTGATATTTTAATCGATAACAAGCCTCGAACAAGCTACAAACAAAAGGAATTAGCTCGCAAGATGGCCGTGCTACCACAGCTTCATGCTCATGCTTTTTCCCATACCGTCGCGGAAACAGTCGCGCTTGGGCGTTACCCGCATCAAAGCGGCTTATTTTCACAGTGGTCAGCAGAAGATGAGGCAGCGACAACGGAGGCAATGACTCAAACGGGTGTCGCAAAGTACCGCGATGAGGAGCTGGAATATTTATCAGGCGGCGAGCAGCAACGGACCTTTATTGCACAGGCACTTGCCCAGCAGGCGGAGCTTTTACTGCTAGATGAGCCGACAAATCATTTAGATTTAGAACATCAACGTCAAATTATGGACATGCTAAAGCATGAGGTAGCAACGCGACAGTTAACGGTTGTGTCGATTTTTCATGATATGAATTTAGCGGCGTTGTACTGCGATGAGCTTCTATTACTAGAAAATGGACGCGTACGCGCATACGGTGCGCCTGCGGAAGTCTTGACTGAAGACGAGATTGCACAAGTGTATCATACGGCGGTCGCACGCTTTGCACATCCACAGCTAGCGACGCCGCAAATGGCACTGCTGCCGAATATTGAAATAGCACAAAATCGCGTGACGCTCGAGCAGTTCCGAGTGGAAAATGAATTTGTTCATTTAAAGGCTACAAAACCGCTTCGTACATTATCTGCGGCACTGCATAATCCGGGTTTTGGCTGGTTCCGTCATTTTTTAAATCGCACTGTCGATGCGCAGTATATGTGTGATGATGCACATGCAGAAATGAAAAATTATATTAAAAATCATCATTTACCAATTGAGCAAACCGTTGCGATGATGACAGCGGTAGATGTAAAGCATGCGGTGATTCGCCGTTATAAAGAGGAAGACCATGAAATCTTTGTGATGGTCACAGCCGGTGTCGGCAATGCTGTCGATGCGGCACGCGGCCATTTACATGCGGAGCCACAGCGTGTTGGCACGATTAATTTATGGGTCATTATCAATGGGGTATTAAGTGATGAATCATTCATGCAGGCGATGATGACGACCATTGAGACGAAAGTAAAGGCGATGCAAGATGGCGAAATTTATGATACCCAAACAGGGACGATTGCGACGGGAACATCAACAGATAGTGTGCTAATTGCTTCAACGCAAAGCGGGCAAAATTATGAGTATGCGGGAACGATTACAGACATCGGCAAATTAATTGGTCGTGGTGTGTATGAAACGATGATTATTGCGCTAGATGACTATAAGCGTGCGAAAGGGTGGATTCAATGATTTTGAATCATCTTATCGCCTGCGTTATCGGTGTAATCATCGACCGCATTTACGGTGAGCCACGCTATATAAAGCATCCTGTTATTTTAATTGGGAATTTCATTGCATGGTTAACGAAAAAGTTAAATCACGGCAATCAGCGTAAAGTAAAAGGAGCGATGGCAGCGGTGATGACGATTGTTGTGACGACGCTCATCGCTTTTTTCATTGTCTATGGTAGCTATCAGCTGCATGTATTTTTAGGTGTCGCAGCCGAAAGTATATTAATAGCACTTGGGCTTGCGCAGAAAAGCTTAAAGCAGGCGGCACACGATGTGTATGAACCACTCGTTGCCGGTGATTTAGACGAGGCGCGTACGAAGCTTGGCTGGATTGTCGGACGTGATACCAAGCATTTAGATGAAGCCAATATTACGCGAGGTGTTGTCGAAACCGTTTCTGAAAATACGAGTGATGGCGTGACAGCGCCGCTATTTTACGCCTTATTATTTGGGGCCACTGGTCTATGGTGCTACAAGGCCATTAACACATTAGATTCGATGATTGCCTATAAAAATAAGACATACAGAGACTTCGGATTTTTTGCGGCGAAGGTCGATGATATCGCCAACTTTATCCCAAGCCGAATTACTGGATTTTTACTATTAATTGTTACGAAAAATCATTATGGTTTACCGTTTAAAGAAAGATTCCAGAAGTGGCATGTGGACGCAAAAAAACATCCAAGTCCAAATAGTGGTTATTTAGAAGCGGCAACAGCCTATCAGCTAGGCATTCAATTAGGTGGCTTAAATTACTATGGTGGCATCGCTTCTCATCGTCAGGAGATGGGCGAGCCGCATGTTGTATTATCAGCAAAACATATTGATGAGGCGGTTGTACAAATGCAGGTGACAACAATGGCATTTTTATTGATTGGCATCATGATAGGAGGGATTTTCATTGTTACCTAATCACGGAGCAAATCCACAACAAGTATATGAGGCAATGAATTTGAAGGAACCTGATACGTTAATTGATTTCAGTGAAAATGTGAATCATTTACCGTTTCCGTTAAATTTAGATATCGAGAAACTACTGCCGGTCATTACGGCGTACCCCCATCCAGATGGCGAACCATTTTTAAGTGCAGTGGCGGCGTATCATGGGATTGAGAAGGAGGAGGTTTTACTTGGCAACGGCGCGGCAGAAATTTTTGCGCTGCTTGGGAATGTATTAGCAAATAAACGTGTGCTGGTCGTGCATCCGACCTTTTCTGAATACGAGGCGACGCTTGCACCGCATCATGTTGAATTTGAGCGTGTGCTTGTTGAGGACATCGCTACGTATCAACTACCGATGAAGACCTTACAGAAAAAAATTCCATATGCTTCCGCAATTTATTTATGCACCCCAAATAATCCGACTGGTGTGCTACCACCGCGTGAGGAGATTCAGCAAATGATTGACTGGGCACAGAGAACAGCGACACTTGTTGTGCTCGATGAAGCATTTTTAGATTGGATTGGGGAGGAGCACACATTTATTACAGATGCACCTAACTATGATCATGTGCTTGTCGTCCGGTCGATGACAAAAATGTATAAAATGCCGGGGTTACGTCTAGGCTATGCGGTAGGCAATGCATCGCTTATTCGCTCACTAGCACGATTTGCATCACACTGGCATATTAACGGTGTCGCAAGTGCGCTTGGTGCTGAAATGCTTAAATTACATAATTACCGAGAAAAATCAATTCGTGAAGTAGCGGTTTCACGTGAAACATTACGCACGTTTTTAGAGCGACAGGGCTGTGTTGTGACGAATAGCCAAACGAATTATATGAGTTTTCAGCTTGCGGAAGTTGAAAAAAGCGAGGCATTTTATCACTTTATGCTAGCGCGTGGGCTTGTGCTACGTCATTCGAAAAATTTCCGAGGAATGGATGGCTCATGGTTCCGCATTGGTATCAAGGCGCGCCCACAAATGGAAGCCTTTGAACAGGGGATGATTGCATGGAGCCAGCAGTAGCACCCCTTATTTTTATAACTGGTGGCGTGCGTAGCGGCAAAAGTCATTTTGCAGAAGCACTAACAAAGCAATTATGTAAGCCAACGCATCAACTCGTATACATTGCGACCGGTGTAGCATTTGATGATGAAATGGCGCGACGCATTGCGCATCATCAACAGCTTCGCGCTGGTGAGGGCTGGCAAACAATTGAGCATCCGACTAATTTTTCGACACTGCCACCACATATCCCAGACAATGCGGTTGTACTCTGGGACTGTGCGACGACATGGCTTGGCAATGAGTGCTATGACGATAATGCGTGGCAGGACCAAGCGAGGTTACAGGCTCGAATAGAAGCGATGAAGGAGGCTCTTTGGACACTTCGCAAAAGGGGCATTCCACTCGTCATCGTTTCAAATGAGATGCTTGATTCGCCGGTTCCACATTATGATGAAACGCGTGTCTATACGCAAACGCTTGGTGAATTGCATCAATGGTTTGTGGCGGAGGCAACGATTGCGATTGAAATGGAATATGGCTATAAAAAAATATGGAAAGGGGCAGACGTTTTTGAAAACTATTTTCGCTAGTGTATTGCTGACTTTTCAGTTTTTTACGATTGTGCCAGTAACTAAAAATATCGATTTGAATCATAAAACGGTAACGGGCATGTTTCAGTTTTTACCGTGGCTAGGTGCCTTTATGGGAGCGGTTGTTGCGCTCATTTTTGAAGGCTTGCAGCTAACAAATAGCAGTTCGCTTCTAATTGGCTTCCTGGTGGCGATGGCCTTTATTATTTGGACGGGTGGGCTTCACTTAGATGGCTTTACAGATATGGGCGACGCGTATTTTTCGTATCAGGATGTGAAGAAGCGTCAGGAAATTTTAGATGACCCGCGCGTTGGTGCCTTTGGTGCAATGGCGCTGTTATTTTTAGTGTTGACGAAGATTATCTTTTTGACAGAGCTCGTAACACAAGGCATCCTCGCAAGCTATTGGCTGATTTTCGTGCCTTTTTTAGCGCGCGCAGCACTCGGCTTTTACCTTGTATGGACGAAGCCATCAAAAGATAAGGGCATCGGCTTTTTCTTCCGCACACATATTCACTTGACGCAGTATTTACTGTTTACCGTAGTGTCATTACTTATCGGCACAGCGCTCATTACGTACTGGGCACACACATGGATTCCGGCAGTACTTGTCGGCATTACACTAATCGCTGTAGTGTTTTATAAAATGTGGACGAAGAAAAACTTTGGCGGAGCATCTGGTGATTTATACGGTGCATTCATCGAGGGAACGGAGGCGCTGTTATGGATTACGCTGTTGTGCTTGAGTTAGTACGTCATGCGAGAACGCCGGGGAATATCGCGCATCGCTATGTTGGCTGGACAGATGAATCGATTGCGGAGGCATCACTTCCTATTTTAAATGACACCGTTTCACAAGTGATTTGCAGTGATTTAAAACGTACAGTTGAAACGGCTGCGCAGTATTTTCCACAGGCGAAACCGTATTGTATTGCGGCATTTCGTGAAAGTCATTTTGGCGATTTTGAAATGAAAACGTATGAGCAATTAAAAAATAATGAGGCGTATCGCAACTGGATTAATAGGCCGGAGCAATTAGCGCCGCCAAATGGAGAAACACTGGTATCGCTTTATCGCCGCGTACGAGCGGGTATGGAACAACTAGAGGCGAAGCGGCATCAATATGCGGTGCTGCATGGTGGCACGATTCGTGCGATCCTTGTGCAATTTGGGCCAAAGCCAAGTGCCTTTTGGGATTGGCAAGTAGGGCATGACACACGCTTTGTACTCGCATGGGCGACGCGTCAGGCTTTTGAGGAGGGACAACGATGCACATCATTATCGGTGGCGCCTTTAATGGCAAACGAGCCTACGTCAAACAATTAATTGATGCGACGTGGTATGAGCGAGAACTACCTGAAAAGGTCGCGGGCAATATAGTTCTTGCTAACATAGAAGGAATTTTACAGGAACATCTCGAAGAAGAAGAGGAGCAAGTTGCGTCCGATATTGCTGAAAAAATCCGTTTACTCGATGCACAAAGCGACGAGTTGGTTGTCATTTTAACGGATATGGGACGCGGTGTTGTACCGCTTGAAAAAGAACAACGCCAACTACGTGATACATGTGGTCGATTGTATCAATTGCTTTTTAAAGAGGCGACGACGATTACGCGTATTTGGTATGGCATTCCAGAAATTTTAAAAAAGGGGCTGGCACAATGAACATTTATACACGTACAGGGGATAAAGGGAAAACGAGCATTATCGGAGGACGCGTTGATAAGGATGATTTCCGCGTAGAAGCATATGGCACAATTGATGAATTAAATGCGATTATCGGGAAGGCAATGACGGAATTAGACGCAGAAAAATTTAATGATTTATTAGATGATTTAGAAAAAATCCAAAATGAATTATTTGATGGTGGCGGCGATTTAGCGAATGTTATGAAAGAGCGCCATTATAAATTAGCAGACGAGCCGATTGAAGAGATGGAAGCGCGTATCGATGTGTTAATGAGCGAGGCACCAGAGCTTCAAAAATTTGTCTTGCCAGGGGGTTCACCAGCAGCAGCAACCTTACACATCGCACGCACAGTGACACGTCGCGCAGAGCGTCTGACAGTGACACTACTAAAAAATGCCGAAGAGGGCGATGTATCACCTGTTGTACAGCGCTATTTAAACCGTCTATCAGACTATTTATTCGCAGCAGCACTTGTTGTGAATGCACGTCTTGGTGTACCAAACAATGAGTATGTTCGTAGTGCAAATGTGTTTACGACTAGTAAGAAAAAGGACAAAAAGTAATATTACATGTAGATGTCGATGTACATCTATCCATAAAAGTAAAATTCATTTTGTAGTAAAATATTCCAATAAAACCACAAAAAAGATATAAGGTATCACATAACGTGCATACCTTATATCTTTTTTTAATATTGTTTTTAAAGAAAAATATGTATTTTTACGAAAAAATAAAACATATTGCGGAAAATTATTGACTGAGTGATGATTCATAAAGTAGAATATTACTAATTCCAAATGTAACCAAATGCTATACAAAAAGGAAAATCAGTCTTTAGGGGGGAAAAGGCATGAGTCCATTATTAATCGCGAACTGGATTTTGGCGATTCTAGTTATCGCGTATGGTGTGTATTTATTTGCATACCTAATTAAGACAAGAATCGAATTCATTAAGATGGGTAAGAAAGAGGAATTCGATCACAATGTGAAAGAGCGCCTGAATAAAATTTGGGTGTTTGTGTTTGGACAAAAGAAACTGTTGAAGGATAAGAAGAGTGGTATTCTTCACGTTATGATGTTCTACGGTTTCATTTTAGTTCAATTTGGTGCAATCGATTTTATCTGGAAAGGTTTAGCACCAGGATCACATTTACCTCTTGGACCGTTATATCCATATTTTACGTTCTTCCAAGAGCTCGTTACACTAATGATTTTAGTATCGGTAATCGGCGCATTCTACCGTCGATACATTGAAAAACTTGTTCGTTTAAAACGCGGTCTAAAAGCGGGGCTTGTGCTCATTTTTATCGGATCACTAATGGTTTCTGTATTAGTTGGTAACGGTATGGGCCTCATTTGGCACGGTGAAACGACTTGGGTATGGACGGAACCAGTTGCATCTGCAATTGCCGCAATATTCTCATTCTTACCACAAGCCGCAGCAATCACAGTATTTTATATTATGTGGTGGATTCACTTATTAGTGCTTCTAACATTCTTAGTATATGTTCCACAATCAAAACACGCGCACTTAATCGCAGGACCGGCGAATGTATATTTAAATCCATTAACGCCTCCAGGGAAGCTAAAACCAATCGACTTCAGCGCATTTGAAGAAGATGATGAGGCAGAAGGCGAAGAAGAAGTCGAAGCGTCATTTGGTGTTGGTAAAATTACCGATTTCACTGACTTACAGCTCGTCGACTTATACGCTTGTGTGGAATGTGGTCGTTGTACAAATATGTGTCCCGCAACAGGCACAGGTAAAATGTTATCACCAATGGATTTGATGACAAAATTACGTGACCACTTAACATTTACAGGCGCGGTACAAACACAGCAAAAGCCGTGGGTACCAAGCTTTATTTTCAACAATGCAAAAGGCAATCAATTAGCAGCTGCAGCGGGTGCTGAAGGTGCAGTAATTGAAGATATTTATAGCCCGTCATTAATCGGCGATGTTATCACAGAGGAAGAAATTTGGGCATGTACAACTTGCCGTAACTGTGAGGACCAATGTCCGGTAATGAACGAGCACGTAGAAAAAATTATCGACCTACGTCGTTACTTAACGATGACAGAAGGTAAAGTAAACTCGGATGCACAGCGCGCAATGAACAATATCGAGCGTCAAGGGAATCCATGGGGTATCAACCGTAAGCAAAAAGAAGAATGGCGCGAAGCTCGTCCAGAACTTCACATCCCAACTGTGAAAGAAGCTCAAAAAGCTGGCGAAGAATTTGAATACTTATTCTGGGTAGGGTCAATGGGATCATTCGATAACCGTTCACAAAAAATCGCCTTATCATTTGCTCATCTGTTAAATGAAGCAGGCGTGAAGTTCGCAATTTTAGGTAACAAAGAGAAAAACTCTGGTGATACACCACGTCGTTTAGGTAATGAGTTCTTATACCAAGAGCTTGTTGAAGCGAATATTAAAGAGTTTGATAAAGCAGAAGTGAAGAAGATTATTACAATCGATCCACATGCGTATAACACATTCAAAAACGAGTACTCTGACTTCGGCTGGAGTGGTGAAGTTTATCACCATACAGAGTTCTTATTCAAATTATTACAAGAAGGTCGTATTAAGCCGCAACATGCAGTAAACGAAAAAATCGTTTTCCATGATTCATGTTACTTAGGCCGTTACAACAATGTATACGATGCACCGCGTGAAATCTTAAAAGCGATTCCAGGTGTAGAGCTTGTTGAAATGGAACGTAATCGTGACGAGGCAATGTGCTGTGGCGCTGGTGGTGGGCTGATGTGGATGGAAGAGCATGTCGGCAACCGTATCAATGTCGCGCGTACAGAGCAAGCACTTGCAACAAATCCAACGGTAATTTCAGCTGGTTGTCCATATTGCTTAACGATGTTATCAGATGGTACGAAGGCGAAAGAGGTAGAGGATTCTGTTGGCACATACGACGTAGCAGAATTACTAGAAAAATCGATTTTCGGTGATGCACCACCTGCTGCTGAAGAACCTGTAGCAGCGGGCGTAGAAGAAGCAAGTTTATCAAATTAATCGTTAGGAAAAACGTGGGATTCCGCGTTTTTCTTCTGTCCGTTTCATGATTTAGGTCCAACTTTATTCTAAGTAAAGAGGTGTTGAATAGTGAAATCAGTCATTGTAGCAGGAGCAAGAACACCATTCGGTAAATTCGGAGGTGCACTTAGTAGTTTAACGGCGAGCGACTTAGGTGGTATCGCCATTAAAGGTGCACTTGAGCAAACGAATATTAAACCGGAAGAAGTCGACGAAGTAATCGTGGGGACGGTACTTCAAGCGGGGCAAGGTCAAATCCCGTCACGACAAGCAGCGCACAAAGCAGGCATTCCGTATACGGTAAAGACCGAGACAATCAACAAAGTGTGTGCGTCAGGTCTACGCAGTATTACGTTAGCAGACCAACTGATTCGCTTAGGTGACGAGCGCATTATCGTTGCTGGTGGTATGGAGTCGATGTCCAATGCACCGTACTACTTACCGCAAGGACGCTGGGGATTACGTATGGGAGATGGCAAGCTAGTCGATGGCGTGCTTCACGATGGCCTAACCTGTGCATTCCATCCGGATCATGTGCATATGGGTGTTTACGGCAATGAAACAGCAGATAAGTTTACGATTACGCGCGAGCAGCAAGATGCATTTGCCGCGCGTAGTCAGCAGCTTGCTGTGAAGTCGATTGAGGCCGGTATTTTCGCGGAAGAAATCGTTCCTGTAACGATTCCACAGCGTAAGGGTGAGCCCGTCGTTGTCGATACAGACGAAGCACCACGTAAAGGGACAACAGCGGAGTCACTGGCAAAGCTGAAGCCCGCATTTGGCAAGGATGGCACAGTGACAGCCGGCAATGCACCAGGGATTAACGATGGTGCAGCAGCCGTTGTCGTTGTCGCAGAGGACGAGGCACAAAAGCGAGGGCTTGAACCATTAGCAACTGTTATTGGTCATGCAGAAATCGCAATTGAGCCGGAGCGCTTCCCAGAAACACCGGGCCTAATCATTGAAACAATTCTTAAAAAGACAGGCAAGACATTAGAAGATATTGCATTATTTGAACTAAATGAAGCCTTCTCAGTCGTGGCATTAACAGCGAATAAACTTGCTGGTCTCGACCCTGAAAAGGTGAATGTCAATGGAGGCGCAGTTGCGCTTGGGCATCCAATTGGCGCTAGTGGAGCGCGCATCGTGCTAACACTCGCAAAAGAATTAAAGCGTCGCGGTGGCGGTATCGGCATCGCAGCGATTTGTTCGGGTGGCGGACAAGGAGACGCCATCATGATTGAAGTAGCACCATAGATTTGTGTTCGAGCTTGCATTGAAGATTAAGGTTAGAACACGCTGCAAAATTAGTTATTTAGAAATAGGGGGAAAACAACATGCAATTCAAATTATCAGATGAACACGAAATGTTACGTAAGATGGTACGCGACTTCGCCGTAAATGAAGTGGCACCAACAGCAGCAGAGCGCGACGAAGAAGCACGTTTTGATTGCGAGATTTTCGATAAGATGGCAGAGCTTGGCTTAACAGGTATTCCATGGCCTGAAGAGTACGGTGGTGCAGGTATGGACTTTTTAGCATACTGTATCGCAGTTGAAGAGTTAGCACGCGTTTGTGGCTCAACAGCTGTTACGTTATCAGCTCATACATCATTAGCAGGTTGGCCTGTTTTCAAATTTGGTACTGAAGAGCAAAAGCAAAAATACTTACGCCCGATGGCTGAAGGTGCAAAAATTGGCGCGTATTGCTTAACAGAATCAGGTTCAGGTAGTGATGCAGGTGGTATGAAAACAATCGCAACGAAAGATGGCGATGACTATATCTTAAATGGCTCGAAAATCTTCATCACAAACGGTGGGGTAGCAGATATTTATATCGTAATTGCACTACTAGACCCGAAAGACCGTCGTAGTACAACAGCATTCATCGTTGAATCTGATTTCGAAGGCTTCAAAGTAGGGAAAGAAGAGCACAAAATGGGTATTCGTGCATCTGCTACTACGGAAATCATCTTCGAAAACTGCCGTGTGCCAAAAGAAAATATTCTTGGCGCTGAAGGTGAAGGATTCAAAGTTGCAATGAAAACATTAGATGGCGGCCGTAACGGTATCGCAGCACAAGCTGTTGGTATCGCACAAGGCGCACTTGATGCAGCAGTAGAATATGCTGGTCAACGTGTTCAATTTGGTAAACCAATTTCTGCAAACCAAGGCATTAGCTTTAAACTAGCAGATATGGCGACAGCAATCGAAGCTTCTCGTCTATTAACTTACCAAGCAGCGTGGTTAGAAACGGAAGGACTACCATACGGTCAAGCGTCAGCAATGGCGAAATTGATGGCTGGGGATACAGCAATGAACGTAACGACTGAAGCGGTTCAAGTATTCGGTGGCTACGGGTATACAAAAGAATATCCTGTGGAACGTTTCATGCGTGATGCAAAAATCACTCAAATTTATGAAGGTACACAAGAAATTCAACGTATGGTTATTGCGCGTGGTTTAGAAAATACGCGTCCATTACAAAAAGCATAATTTTGATAGTACAGATATGATTCATGTTGAGGCTATTCGTTAGTTGTATTCGATCCTATAGAGAACATTTTCTATAAAGAGAGGACGCATCAGCGGGTAGTCTCTTTTTTTACTAAAAGGGGGAGTTCTATTATGGAAGCAACGGTATACCAAGCGAAAAATGCATTACGTTTTGTGACAGCATCAAGTTTATTCGATGGGCATGACGCCACAATTAATATTATGCGTCGTATTTTGCAAGCAAGCGGTGCAGAAGTAATTCACCTAGGGCATAATCGTTCTGTAGAAGAAATTGTCGATGCAGCGATTCAAGAGGACGCACAAGGGATTGCGGTCTCTTCTTATCAAGGTGGTCACGTCGAATACTTTAAATATATTTATGACCTACTGAAAGAAAAAGGCGCTGAGCATATTCAAATCTTTGGCGGAGGTGGCGGGGTTATTTTACCGTCCGAGGCGAAGGAGCTTCACGCATATGGTGTCAATCATCTGTTCTCACCAGAGGATGGGCGCACATTAGGCCTTCAAGGTATGATTAATTTAATGCTTGAAAACAGTGATTTCAAAACGGTTGAGCAAGAAGATATGTCCCTGCTTGATGCTATGTCACCAGATAATCAACTAGCGCTTGCAAAGGCGATTACGATTGCTGAAAATAAAGCGTCTGAGGAATTTATGGCGGAGGCACGCAAACGTTCAAAAAACACACCAGTTTTAGGTATTACAGGTACAGGTGGTGCAGGTAAGAGCTCTCTCACAGATGAATTAATTCGTCGCTTCTTACAAGAACTACCAGATGTACGTATTGCGATTGTGTCGATTGACCCGACAAAGCAAAAAACAGGCGGAGCATTACTTGGTGACCGTATTCGCATGAATGCTATTTTTAATAATCGTATTTATATGCGCTCACTGGCAACGCGTGAGTCGCACTCAGAGATTTCAGACAATCTCGATGATGTACTAGACGTAGTGAAGGCAGCAGGCTTTGATTTAATTATCGTAGAAACAAGCGGTATTGGTCAGGGGGATGCGGCCATTACAAAAGTATCGGATCTATCGATGTATGTAATGACGAGTGAATTTGGTGCGCCAACACAGCTAGAAAAAATCGATATGATTGATTTTGCCGATTTGATTGTCATCAATAAATTTGAGCGTAAAGGGTCAGAGGATGCGATGACGCATGTGAAAAAACAATATCAGCGTAGTCATAATCGCTTCAATGAATCACCAGACGATATGCCCGTCTATGGTACAATTGCGAGTCAATTTAACGACAAGGGAACGAACTCATTATTTGCGGCACTGTTGCATGTGCTACGTGATAAAGCAGGTCTTAACTGGGAAACATCTTATAGTGAATTTGTAAAAACGCAAAAGGACCATGTTATTATCCCGAATGACCGCCGCTATTATTTACGTGAAATTACCGATACGGTACGTGGCTACAAAAAAACAACCGCACAGCAGGTCGATATTGCGCGTAAAATCTTCCAGCTAGAGGGTGCGATTTCATTAGTGGATGATGCACCGACACAAGCGATTTTAACGGAAAAATTGAAAGCGCTTCAAATTGAACTGACACCACAATCGAAGAAGATTTTAGATAACTGGGAGGCGCTAAAAGAAAGCTACTCAGGGGATGTTATGGTGACAAAAGTACGTGATAAGGAAATTCGCACGATTTTAGTGAGCGAGTCTTTATCGGGTACAAAAATTCCGAAAATCGTCCTACCAAAAATGAAGGACTACGGCGAAATTTTACAGTTTGCGTATAGCGAAAACGTACCAGGCTCGTTCCCCTATACAGCAGGCGTATTCCCATTCAAGCGTCAGGGAGAAGATCCAAAACGTCAATTTGCAGGTGAAGGCACACCAGAGCGTACGAATAAACGCTTCCACTATTTATCAGCGGGCGATGATGCCAAACGTTTATCAACGGCCTTTGACTCGGTGACCCTTTACGGTGAGGACCCGAATGAGCGACCAGATATTTACGGGAAAATTGGTGAATCAGGCGTGAGTGTTTGTACGCTAGAGGATATGAAAAAGCTGTATGCCGGTTTTGATTTATGTGCACCGTCAACATCGGTATCGATGACAATTAACGGACCAGCGCCGATTATTTTAGCGATGTTTTTAAATACGGCGATTGATCAGCAGGTGACGCAGAAGGAAGCAGAGCTTGGACGTGAGCTTACAGAAGAAGAACATGCAGCGGTAAAAGCAGAAACCTTACATGTCGTGCGTGGTACGGTACAGGCGGATATTTTAAAAGAAGACCAAGGGCAAAATACATGTATTTTCTCAACAGAGTTTGCACTACGTATGATGGGCGATATTCAGCAATACTTCATCGACCATGATGTACGTAATTATTACTCAGTGTCGATTTCTGGCTACCATATTGCAGAAGCAGGTGCGAATCCAATTTCACAACTAGCGTTCACGTTATCAAATGGCTTCACATTTGTGGAATACTATTTAAGCCGTGGTATGAATATTGATGACTTTGCGCCGAATCTATCGTTCTTCTTCTCAAATGGCTTAGACCCAGAATATACAGTGATTGGCCGTGTGGCACGTCGTATTTGGGCAGTTGCGATGCGTGATAAATACGGTGCGAATGAGCGTAGTCAAAAATTAAAATATCATGTACAAACGTCAGGTCGTAGCCTCCATGCACAGGAAATTGATTTTAATGATATTCGTACGACGCTGCAAGCATTAATGGCACTGCAAGATCAATGTAATTCACTGCATACAAACGCATACGATGAAGCGATTACAACACCGACTGAAGAGTCTGTTCGCCGCGCGATGGCCATTCAGTTAATTATTACGAAAGAGCATGGCCTCTCAAAAAATGAAAATCCTTTACAAGGCTCCTATATTATTGATGAGTTAACGACATTAGTAGAAGAAGCGGTACTTGCAGAATTTGACCGTATTGATGACCGTGGTGGCGTGCTTGGCGCAATGGAGACGCAGTATCAGCGTGCAAAAATTCAAGAAGAATCAATGTACTATGAGCATTTGAAACATTCTGGTGAGCTACCAATTATCGGTGTGAACACGTACTTAAATCCAAATGCCAATGATGAAGAATTATTCGATAATATGGAGATTGCGCGTGCATCGACAGAAGAAAAAACAACGCAAATTGTGAACTTACGTAAATTCCAAGCGAAGCATGAAGGGAAATCTGCTGAAATGCTGAAACGTCTGCAAGAAGTTGCGAAATCAGGAAATAATATTTTTGATGAGTTAATGGAGACGGTTAAATACGCAAGTTTGGGACAAATCACAAATGCTTTATATGAAGTTGGCGGTAAATATCGTCGAAATATGTAATAAAAGAAGGTTCATAGACGTGTTTTTATGGTTTTTTCTGTATAATATAGGGAAAAGCTATGCTGAGGAGCACCAAGGTATATGGAGAGAATCATACACTATTTAATTATAATCGCTTGCGCCATTGCGACGTATTTGTTGTATAATAAACAATTGGGCGCGATTCCACTTTTAATTTTAGCCCTATATTTATTTTACTACGTTTATCGTAGTGTCAAACGTCAGAAAAAAGACAATTGAATGTGGCGTAACAGAGCACAATATGTATATAATAATTAGTATGTTTAAGTAGAGAAAGGACGTGCACGAATTGAACCTTCGTGATTTAACATCAGAACAATTAACTCAAGAATCATTAATTAACTTAGCACATCGTATTTTAGTTGAAAAAGGCCAAGCGATTCCATTTAACGAAATTACTGACCAAATTATTGCTTTAGGCGCGCGTACAGAAGCGCAACTAAAAGATGCAATCGTACAATTCTATACAGATATGAACATCGACGGTCGTTTCCTAGTATTAGGTGAAAGCCGCTGGGGTCTACGTGAATGGTACGCAATTGACCAAGTTGAAGAAGAAACTGCTCCAACTGTAAAAGTTCACGAACATGAAGACGAAGAAATTGATTTAGAAATCGACAAAGAGGACGACGAAGAATTAGTGTTAGAAGATAACGAAAATGACTTCGACGATGAATCAGATGACGATCTTGATCGCGATTTAAACGAAGACGAAGAGGACGACGAATTAGCTGGCCTTGACGTTGTTGAAGAAGACATCGATTTAGACGATGAAGACGATTTAGACTACGAAGACGAAGAGGACGAAGACGAAAAATAATCTTCACTCTTGACATTAAATAACAAAACGTTTAACCTTTTATATGGGCTCCTTAAAAAAGGAGTATGACCGTGTAAATTTACGCTCCCCCTGCAATTAGTTGCGGGCGGAGCGTTTTTTTGTTTTTTCTAAAGGTATTTTTAGTGCTTTGGGAAAGAAAGAATTACTGAGGAGGAATTATTTTGACTAAATATATTTTCGTAACAGGCGGCGTTGTATCATCACTTGGTAAAGGGATCACTGCAGCATCACTTGGCCGTTTATTAAAAAACCGTGGCCTAGAAATCACAACACAAAAATTTGACCCGTACATCAATATTGACCCAGGGACAATGAGCCCGTATCAACATGGGGAAGTATTCGTTACAGATGACGGCGCAGAAACGGACTTAGACTTAGGTCACTATGAACGTTTCATCGACATTAACTTAGGCAAACATTCAACGGTCACTTCTGGTCGCGTATACGCCTCAGTATTACGTAAAGAACGTCGCGGTGATTACAATGGTGGTACGGTACAAGTTATTCCTCATATCACAAATGAAATCAAAGACCGTATCCAACGCGCAGGCCGTGAAACAAACGCGGATGTCGTGATTACGGAAATCGGCGGGACGGTTGGTGATATCGAATCACTACCATTTTTAGAAGCAATTCGCCAATTAAAACGTGATCTAGGTAGTGACAACGTGCTTTACCTACACTGTACACTTGTACCGTATATCGCAGCGTCAGGCGAATTAAAAACAAAACCAACACAGCACTCAGTAAAAGAATTACGTTCGTTAGGGATTCAACCAAACGTACTAGTATTACGTTCGGACCGTCCAGTACCACAGGGCATGAAAGATAAAATCGCGTTATTCTGTGACGTCGAATCAAATGAAGTCGTGGAATGTGTCGATGCAGAAAGCTTGTACGATATTCCATTAGCACTTCAAGCACAAGGGTTAGATTCAATCGTACTTGACCACTTCGGTATCCAAGCACCAGCTGCTGATATGACCGAATGGAAAGCACTTGTGGAACGCGTGAAAAACCTTTCGAAAACAACAAAAATCGCACTTGTTGGGAAATATGTTGAGCTGCAAGATGCGTACATCTCTGTAGCAGAAGCATTAAAGCACGCAGGCTACGCGCATGATACCGATATCGATATCGACTGGATCAATGCGGAACACATCAACGCTGAAAATGTGAACGAATTACTGTCAGATGTAGACGGCATCCTTGTACCAGGTGGCTTCGGTGACCGTGGTGTCGAAGGGAAAATTGAAGCAATTAAATTTGCGCGTGAAAACAATGTACCATTCTTAGGTATTTGTTTAGGGATGCAAATGGCGGCCGTTGAATTTGCACGAAATGTTCTAGGCTTAGAAGGCGCGCACTCAACCGAATTGGCTGAAACGCAATACCCAATCATCGACTTATTACCAGACCAAGAAGACGTAGAAGATCTTGGCGGTACATTACGTCTTGGCTTATACCCATGTAAATTAAAAGAAGGCTCTCGCGCACGTGAAATCTACGCAGAAGATTTAGTGTACGAACGTCACCGTCACCGCTATGAATTCAATAATGAATACCGTGAAGCAATGGAAGCAGCTGGTCTTGTCTTCTCAGGCTTATCACCAGATGGCCGTTTAGCAGAAATCATTGAGCTACCAGAAAAAGACTTCTTCGTGGCGGCACAATTCCACCCAGAATTCGTGTCACGTCCACAACGTCCACAACCGTTATTCCGTGACTTCATTGGTGCTTCTGTAAAATAATCGGTACTAGTAAATGAGGACTACCTCTTGAGGAGTCCTCATTTTTTTCACCTATTCTATATTTAAATAGTGAAATATAGTGAAAAAGTGTTAAAGCAATGAAGGAAATACAGACCATAGAGATAGGTGTTGATTTCCTATATAATGGAATTAAAGAGAAAAGGAGTGTGGATATGGGGAAAAAAGTAGGGATTATCGTAGGTGTACTTGTTTTATTATTAGCAGCAGCAGGCGGCATTTATTATTACATGACAAATACACCAAAGAACAAATATTTATTAAGTGAAAAGCAATCAATGGAAACATGGGGTAGCTATTTCGATGAACGTTTCAAAAATGAGGTAGCACTTCAAGATGAAATGGTTAATGAATCGTACCGTGGATCGGTTAAATTGAGTGCAGAGGTTTCAGACTCATTACTATCATCACTTGGTGTTCCGGCATCAATGGTCGAATCAACAAATCTTGTATTTAACGCAGGTCATGACGAAAAGAATCAACAATCAGAATTATCATTTGTACCAACTTTTGCGGGTACAGAAATAGATAAATTTGAGTGGACAGCTGACAAAGATGCACAGTACATTGCAGCACCATTATTCAATGATAAATTAATGGTTAAAAATGCTGATATGAAAAAAGTATATGAACGCATTGCAGGCGAGCCAGCACCAGAGGATTTCGATCCGAGCATGCTGAACTTAAATGAATTAATGGCATCAAATATGACGCAAGAAGAAGCGGAAGAAATGCAATACCGTTATTTAAAAGTCGTAATGGATTCTTTAGAAGATGAGCAGTTTGAAAAAGGAAAAGAAACGACAGATGTATTCGGTAAAAAAGAAGAGCTAAATACAGTAACGATGACATTAGAAGATGCAGATATTAAACGTGTCTTAAAAAATGTTGGCGCTGAGCTGAAGAAAGATGAAAAAATCAAAAAAATGTTTGGTTCATCTATCACAAGCGTAACAACAAAATCATACGAGGAATCAATTGATGATTTACTGAAGGACATCGATGATGAGAAATTTGGTAAAATTGTTGCGAAAAACTTCTTAGACGGTAAAACAATCGTAAAACGTGATATTAACTGGACAGGTGCAGATGGCAAAGAAGACAACAACATGCTATTTACGATGACAGAAAAAGTGGACGATGATGTACAAGTAGTAGCAGAGCTTAAAAGTAGTGACCAAGCGGTTGAAGGCTTCCGTTTAGAAGGTACATCAAAAGGTAAAGGCACAGTAAAAGATGATTACACAGTGACATCAATTACTGAAGGCGAAGAGTTTGCCATTAACATGAAAAACGACGAAAAATTAGATGGCAATAAACGTACGAATAATATCGACTTTACGATTACAGATCAAACAGGTGAAACGTACAACGCAAAATATGAAGGTACGCTTGATTCAGATGTGAAGAATAATAAACAAACATCAAAAGGGACAATTAGCTTTGATGTGGACGGCGAACCAATTAAAATTAATATTGATACAACAACAAATGTAAAAGAAAAATTAAATGTGAAAGCAGACGGCGCTGTTGATTTAAATACATTATCAGATGCTGAACTACAAGAACTTCAAGATTCAATTGAAACGAATATGGAGATGCTATTTAGTCAGTTTGGCGCTTAATCATTTGAATAAATAAGAAGAAGGGTGGTGCTTTTATGAAGATACTGAAAGCGTACCACTCTTTTTTATTGCAAAAGTGGTACATCATTCCGTATTTAGTGTTTGCCTGTTTTATTATACTTGCGACGATTGTCGGTATTCAAAAACAGTCAGTCGAGTCAACGATCCATATTGGCGTCGTAGATAACGATGAAACAGCAGAGACACGTATGATTTTAAAATCCATACAACAAGGTGATGGCTTCGCGAATGGCTTTCACTTAAAGGAATACGATGAAAAGGCAGCAGAGCAAGGCGTGCGCGATAAAAAAATTAATGGCTATATCATTTTGAAAGAAGGCATGACTAAGGCATTTTATAAAAATGGTTCATTACCCATTGAGGTCGTGACATACGATGATCGCTCGCTGCAAGGACTTCTTATTAATCAACTGACTTTATCTGTCTATGACCGCTTGATGGTCTCGGAGGCAGGAATTTTGACGTATGGTCATTTTTACCGCGATGCCTCGAATGATGAAATTATTGCGATGATGATGGATTTATTAGCGAATGGCTTAAATCGTGGCGCAATTTTTGATGCCCATCAAATAGAAACGATTCCGTTTGCCGATTACTATGTCGTATCGGCGTATGTACTCGTATTGCTAGGCTTCTTTTTAGCACTGCTCACAATTTTCCAGATGAATATGCCAAGAGCAATGCGCGACCGGCTAAAAATGTATCCATTTGCAAAGGAAAAACTTCTACTTGCGCGCTATGCACTCGCAACGGTTTATACACTTGCGTTTGCGTTTATTAGTATATTTGCGCTGTATCACTTCGTACAGCCCGCATTTGAAACGTATAATCTATCGTATTTAGTGCTCACAATTAGTAGCCTTGTCGTCTTAATGGCATTCGTGTATGTCGTCATTGACTTATTGTGTGCAAACCGTTTAGCGGGCATCGTGAAAATAATTGTGACGCTATTCATTATGCTCGGCTCAGGTGCGATTATTCCGACGATGTACTTCCAGCGCACATGGCTATATTACAACCCATTTGCGCCATTATTTGATGCGCTGTTGCAGTTGTTTATGAACAATTATGTTATCGATTACGCGTTATCGATTTGGTTGAGTATCGGTATATTACTCGTGCTACTGCTTGTAATCATTGGAAGGAGGGGGCGCGCATGAAGTCTTTCTTTCAATTGATTGTTGTTAAAAACTGGCGCACTTATGCGATTTTATTCGCGGCCCTTCTTGTATTAGGAGGCGTTCTAAAACTGCTGATTGCAGAGCAAAATCGTCTCATTGAATTACCCGTTGCTGTGCAAAATTTTGACGATAGTGAATCGTCAAAACAATTGATGACAGCATTAAAAAAACAGCCACGCTTCCACGTCACAAATTTATCAACAGAGGAGCGCTATCCTGAGGATGAAGTAGCGAAGCAGCGTGCTGTGGCGGTTGTGGTCATTCCAGATGACTATGAAAAACGCTTAGCAGCAAGACAGACAAGCGGCGTATTAACGCTTTATGTACAACATAATATGGTTGGCGATATTGTAACAGAAACAATTAGTAAAACCGCTTATAAACAGCAGCTACCATATATCGTCGCACAGCATTTAAAAGTAAAAAACATCGCGCTTGAAGATGTTTTCGCAAAATATAAAAAGGTGGAGCCAAAGGGACAATTAACGATGCGTTCATTAGTCGATTCATCGCCGCAGTCACTTGGCTTAGCAGCTGTCATTATTGTGATGCTGCTTGTTGGTGTCGCACAAATTGGTCTTAATCGCGCACTTTGCCAGCCACAAGCATTGGCGAGGGTGCGTATTTATGAGACGAATTATCGCAAGTTTTATATGGTGTATGTCGCGGCCCATAGCTTCGTATTAGTTGTCGGGGCACTTGGTCTGATGATGCTGATTGGCCTATCGGTATCTGCTACAGCCATTTTCATATTACTTGCGGCCGCCGTTGTTTTTGAAATTGGCGTCGCATTGCTACTGACGCATGTGCGCACATGGAGTCATCAATTATTTATGGCACTTATTTTCGCGATGACGCTTGCTGTTATTATCATCTTGCTACAGTTAGGAGGGGTGGCATGATTACGCTACAAAATGTCACGAAACATTACCGAAAAAAAGCCGTATATGAAAAGTGTTCACTTGAAATTCCGACGGCTGGTATGACGCTTTTTATTGGCCAAAATGGTATCGGGAAATCCACGCTACTTAAAATGATTGCGGGCATTGAAAAGCCTGACGCTGGCACCATTTTATATGATGGTGTGCAGTGGAGTGCGAATGAACGAAAAAAACGTATTGGCTATGTGCCGCAGGAAATTGCGTTGTGGGAGCATATGACCGTCGATGAAAATCTGGCGTTCTTTAAAGGTCTATTGAAAGAAACGATTGATGATGAATTAATCGCGTATTATTTAAAAAAGCTCTCGATAGAGCAGGAGCGCAAAACCGTCGTGAAAAAATTGTCCGGTGGTACGCAGCGTAAGGTGAATTTAATTATTGGGTTACTCGCAAAACCAACGATTTTAATTTTAGATGAGCCGACTGTAGGCATTGATTTAAAATCACGTACAGAAATTCAGCATGTACTACATGAATTATCAGCGACGTGTACGGTACTGTTAACGACGCACTTACTAGATGAAATCGAAGCGTTCACAGATAATATTGTGCTGATCGGCGAGGATACGTTTTACCGTGATATGCTAGAAGAAAAAAATATCGCGTATACGAAGTTGTAAAATACGTGTAAAAAGAAACGCTCCTATGAGCATAAGAAAAACCGGAATCGCGCGGTGGCGCGGTTCCGGTTTTTCATTGCGAACGTTAAAAAAGCAACATGATGTATTTTGTCCCAGCCTCTTTTAAATGAACGATTTTGCTAAGAAGCGTGTTTTGGCTACAACTTACTTAAAAATATGTGCCATTCGCGCAAATAATTAGGCATTTTCGCTAAAAAGCAGAGATGTTTACGAAAAACCTGTCATTTATTCAAAAGATGCAGCCTGAAAAAGTGCCAAAAATCGCTCAGAATCACCAAAAAAGGGTCGATTCGGGCGCTCCGAGGGGCAGTTTCAACACAGCATGACCGAGAAAAATCAATATTTCAAGAAAATCGGCTGTCATTTATTCACCACTAGTAAAAAGGAGAATGGCAACCACTTTTTGAACCCGAAAAAGCGCATTTTGGGACAAAAACGCCCGGTTTTTATCCCTTTTAAGGGAGCCTTTTATTAAAAAAGCATCTGTCAACGCGCAAAAAAACAGGAAAAATCATGCTGCTTTTTTGTCATAGGATAGCCGCTGCGCAAATATATACAAAAACAGCGTGCTCTTTGACCTGTACGTGTCGCTTAGTTAAAAATATGTCGTAGCCAAAACACGCTTCTTGAGGGAATGAACGATTTTTCATTGCACATAAAAAAAACCGCACAGAGGCGGCTCGGTACATTATTCTTCGTCATTAAATAGCATGTCGTCATAGTGCACCTTAATGGCTTCGTAAAGATAAAGCGCTGCTAAAAGATGCGGCACAACGATGCGTTCGCCGATATCATTTGGAATTAATCCTTGTTTCATTTTTAGTGACACGTACACATACGCAAGGTCCGCCATTTTTCCTGCGTCTGCTTCTTTTTCACTTGTAATGACCGCGAATGGAATAAATTGATCGTATAACGTTTGTGCAAGCGTAAGTGCTTCTTCGTCATTGGCATGGCGCGTCACGATAAGCACACGGTCCATATCTGTGATAGCAGCATCGTCTGTCCAAGGCGTCATTTTCGCAAATGGCTCCTCGGCATGTGCCGCATTATATTCAAGTGCTTTCATCTCACCAAAGCAGGCAAAATATACCTTGCCATCTGTAATGCCTGCTTGTGCAAGTAGGCGCGCAGCCTCCTCAATCGGTTCCTCCTGGTCAGAAGCAATACGTTGTAATAAGCCCGTTAATTGTGTTGTTAACATTTTTAACATTTTTTTCACCTCATGATGCTCATTATAAGGATTTTTTTAAACAGTTGTAAAGGGAAGATATGATACTATGAAGGAAAGGGAGAGGGAAGCTATGAAAAAAATTTTAATCGTCGATGACCAACCTGGGATTCGCATTGTGCTACAAGAAGTATTAAAAAATGAAGGCTACGAAATTCAAACAGCAGGCAGTGGGCTAGAAGCAATTGAATTAATCAAAAATGAAGATTTTGATGCGCTACTTACGGATATGAAATTACCTGGAATGAATGGTGTAGAAATTCTTCAGCATGCGGCTGATTTGAACAAAAAATTCGTCATCATGATGATGACAGCATATGGCGAGCAAGAGCTTGTAGATCAGGCGAAAAGCCTTGGTGCAGCTCATTTTTTCAAGAAGCCATTTGAAATTATCGAAGTGCGCGAAACAATTAATGAATTGTTAAAAGATAACGACTTAAAGTAGTAAATTGTGTCACTTTTTGATATGATTGTACTGTTTAAGAATAATAAATAAATTATGCTTGATTTCATGAGGAGGATTCATATTATGGCTTTGGTTTCTATGAAAGAAATGCTAGAAAAAGCAAAAGAGGGTAAATACGCGGTAGGACAATTCAACATTAACAATCTTGAATATGTCCAAGCGATTCTACAAGCTGCAGAAGAAGAAAAATCTCCAGTAATCCTAGGTGTATCTGAGGGTGCGGGTAAATATATGGGCGGCTTTATTTCTGTCGTGTATATGGTAAAAGGCTTAATCGAAAGCTACAAAATTACCGTACCAGTAGCGATTCACCTTGATCACGGTTCAAGCTTCGAAAAATGTAAAGAAGCAGTTGATGCTGGTTTCACATCGGTAATGATTGATGCTTCACATCACCCATTCGAAGAAAACATCGAAATTACTTCTAAAGTTGTTGAATACGCACATGCACATGGCGTATCTGTAGAAGCGGAACTTGGTACAGTAGGTGGCGACGAAGATGGCGTTATCGGCGGTATCATGTACGCAGATCCTGAAGAATGCCGTAAAATGGTTGAAGCTACAGCAATCGATTGCTTAGCTCCAGCATTAGGTTCAGTTCATGGTCCTTACCATGGTGAGCCAAACTTAGGCTTCAAAGAAATGAAAGAAATCTCTGAATTAGCTGATTTACCATTAGTTTTACATGGTGGTTCTGGTATTCCATTAAAAGACATCCAAAAAGCGATTTCTTTAGGTACTGCTAAAATTAACGTAAACACTGAAAACCAAATTGCACAAACAGCAGCAATTCGTGAAGTGTTAGAAAACGACAAAAAAGTTTACGATCCACGTAAATATATGGGTCCTGGCCGTGAAGCAATTAAAGCAACAGTTATCGGCAAAATCCGTGACTTCGGTAGTAATCAACAAGCATAATCACATATAATTTGGCAACTAGCCATCGTTTTATAAATTAGGGGGAACAATCCACAATGAAATTTTTCATCGATACAGCAAACTTTGACGAAATCAAAGAAGCTTATGCATGGGGTATCCTTTCAGGTGTTACAACAAACCCATCATTAGTAGCAAAAGAAAAAAACATCTCTTTCCACGACCGTTTAAAAGAAATCGCTGAATTAGTTGACGGTTCAGTATCTGGCGAAGTTATTTCTTTAGATGCAGAAGGCATGATTAAAGAAGGTTTAGAACTTTCTAAAATCCACCCGAACATCACTGTAAAACTTCCAATGACTGAAGCTGGTCTTACAGCTTGTGCCGCTTTAACAAAAGAAGGCATTAAAACAAACGTTACATTAATCTTCTCAGCGAACCAAGCATTAATGGCTGCTCGTGCTGGTGCAACTTACGTATCACCATTTATCGGCCGTCTTGATGATATCGGTATCGATGGCGTTGAATTAATCCGTGAAATCGCTGAAATCTTCGCGATTCATGAAATCGATTCACAAATCATTGCTGCATCAATCCGTCACCCTCAACACGTGACACAAGCAGCTCTTGCAGGTGCACATATTGCAACAACACCTTACAAAGTATTAAAACAATTATTTAAACACCCACTTACTGACAAAGGAATCGACGGATTCATGAAAGATTGGGCTAACAAAGACAAATAATTTGTTCCAATAATTTATAACAATTTAGTCCTGAAGCTGCGCGCTTGTTTGCGTGTGGTTTCGGGACAAATTTGTATTTAAGGAGATTTTGACTTCTATGGACGTATTTAAAGTAAATGGTGGCAACCATTTAAAAGGAACGATTAAAGTGAGCGGTGCCAAAAATAGTGCAGTAGCTTTAATTCCGGCTACAATTTTAGCAGATTCAAAAGTGACGATTGAGGGCCTACCAGAGATTTTAGACGTGTGGACTTTAAAATCGTTACTAGAAGAAATTGGCGGTGAAGTGACATTTGAGGACGGCGATATGACCGTCGATTCAACGAAGATGATCGATATGCCGCTTCCAAATGGCAATGTAAAAAAACTACGTGCCTCATATTATTTAATGGGTGCAATGCTTGGCCGCTTTAAACAGGCTGTCATTGGTTTACCGGGTGGTTGCTACCTTGGACCACGCCCGATTGACCAGCACATTAAAGGCTTCGAGGCACTTGGTGCGACCGTGACAAATGAGCATGGCGCGATTTATTTACGTGCTGAAAAATTAACGGGTGCAAAAATTTATTTGGACGTTTCAAGTGTCGGTGCAACGATTAATATTATGCTCGCAGCAGTTCTTGCAGAAGGACAAACAATCATTGAAAATGCGGCAAAAGAGCCTGAAATCATTGATGTTGCGACACTGCTTACAAGCATGGGTGCGCGTATTAAAGGCGCTGGGACAAATGTCATTCGTATTGACGGTGTGGAAAGCTTACATGGTACGACCCATACGATTATTCCAGACCGTATTGAAGCAGGTACATACATGCTACTGGCTGCGGCGATTGGCGATGGTATTGTCATTGATAATGTCATTCCAATGCACGTCGATTCATTGACGGCAAAAATGCGTGAAATGGGCATTGAAGTAATTGAAGACGAGGAAAGCATTATGATTCCGAAAGTCGAACAGATGAAAGCTGTCGATATTAAGACACTTGTGTATCCTGGATTCCCAACAGACCTTCAGCAGCCATTTGCGGCACTTTTAACGCAGGCGAACGGGATGGCGGTCATTACGGATACGATTTATTCTGCACGCTTTAAACACATTGCAGAGCTCAATCGTATGGGGGCAGCAGGCAAAGTTGAAGGGCGTACATCAATTATTACGGGTCCAACTGAGCTAACGGGTGCTACAGTTACTGCTACAGATTTGCGTGCAGGTGCGGCACTTGTTATTGCAGGCTTAATTGCACATGGTGAAACAATTATTCATGATATTTATCATATTGAGCGCGGATATAGTCATATTGTAGAGAAATTAACCGCTATTGGAGCAGATATTCGTAAAGTCGAAATCAAAGACTGATGAAATATTTTTTCATTTGCTAACATTGTGAAAAAACACATAAATTGTATATAAACTGTGCTACAATAGATTTGGTTTTTAAACCACAACCACTCGGTATAGAGTGGCAAACGGGAGGAACAGTAAAACATGAAACGTAGTTTATCAATGGAAGTAGTACGTGTAACAGAAGCAGCAGCAATCGCATCAGCTCGATGGATGGGTCGCGGTCTTAAAATGGAAGCGGATGACGCAGCAACAACTGCAATGCGCCAAGTATTCGACTCAATTCCTATGGACGCAACTGTTGTAATCGGTGAAGGCGAAATGGACGAAGCGCCAATGCTTTACATCGGTGAAAAATTGGGTTCTGATAAAAACGGTCCACAAGTGGATATCGCAGTTGACCCTCTTGAAGGCACAAACATCGTTGCTGCAGGTAGCGGGAATGCTTTAACAGTATTAGCAATTGCAGACCGTGGTAACTTACTTCATGCACCTGACATGTACATGGAAAAAATCGCAGTTGGTCCTGAAGCAGCGGGCATGGTTAGCATCGATGCTTCTGTGACAGACAACTTAAAAGCAGTAGCTAAAGCGAAAAACAAAAATGTAGAGGACGTTGTAGCAACTTTATTAAAACGCGAACGTCACCAAGGTATCGTCGATGAAATTCGTGCAGCAGGTGCTCGCATTAAATTCATCAACGATGGCGACGTAGCAGCAGCTATCAACACTGCATTTGATGAAACTGGCGTGGATATTATGTTCGGTACTGGTGGAGCTCCAGAAGGCGTTATCGCAGCTGTAGCACTTAAATGCTTAGGCGGCGACTTCCAAGGTCGTTTAGTACCGTCTAATGACGAAGAAGTAGCTCGTTGCGAAAAAATGGGTATCGCAGTAAACACTGTGTTAAACATGGATGACCTTGTAAAAGGTGATGACGCAATCTTCGCAGCAACGGGTGTTACAGATGGCGAACTTTTAAAAGGTGTTCAATTTAAAGGTGGTCACTGTACAACTGAATCAGTTGTTATGCGTGCTAAATCAGGAACTGTTCGCTTCGTAGAAGGACGTCACCGTTTAGATAAAAAACCAGATCTTTACATCAAAGACTAATTTAATTTTATATACGATAACAAAGAGGTTGCCTGTATGGGCGACCTCTTTTTTTGCATGCAAAGATAAGTTTCTTTTTCGGTGTGTAAATCGTATAATAGGGAAGTATATGTACAACTAAAATTTACCAAAACTATACACATTTCGATAAAGAAAAATTCAATGTAAGAGTGGTGTACTCAAGATGGCTAATTTAACAATGTCACAGCTTGAAAATATGACGCTAAAAGAGCTTTATGCGCTTGCACGCGAATATAAAGTGTCATACTATAGCAAGCTCACAAAAAAAGAATTAATTGTCGCGATTTTAAAAGTGCGCGCAGAACGCGAAGGCTATTTCTATATGGATGGCGTGTTAGAAATCATTCAACAAGAAGGCTTCGGCTTTTTGCGTCCCATTAATTATTCGCCTAGCTCGGAGGATATTTATATTTCCGCTTCACAAATTCGTCGCTTCAGCCTACGTAATGGTGACAAGGTGGCAGGGAAAGTACGTCCACCGAAAGAAAACGAACGTTACTACGGCCTACTACATGTAGATGCGGTGAACGGAGAAGACCCTGAAACAGCGAAAGAACGTGTGCATTTCCCTGCACTCACACCGCTATACCCAGAGCGTCAAATTAAGCTTGAAACAACAAAAAATAAATTATCAACGCGCATTATGGACTTAGTGGCACCTGTTGGTTTTGGTCAACGTGGCTTAATTGTTGCACCGCCAAAAGCAGGGAAAACATCTTTATTAAAAGAAATTGCGAACGCCATTACAGAATTGCATCCGGAATCGGAGTTAATCGTCTTATTAATTGATGAGCGTCCAGAAGAAGTAACCGATATTGAGCGTTCTGTAAATGCAGACGTCGTATCGTCGACCTTTGATGAGCTACCAGAGAATCACGTGAAAGTAGCCGAGCTTGTGCTTGAACGTGCGATGCGTCTTGTCGAGCATAAACGTGACGTCATTATTTTAATGGATTCGATTACGCGTTTAGCGCGAGCATACAATTTGACTGTGCCACCAAGTGGTCGTACACTGTCAGGAGGTATTGACCCGGCAGCATTCCACCGTCCGAAACGTTTCTTTGGTGCGGCGCGTAATATCGAAGAGGGCGGTAGCTTAACGATTTTAGCGACTGCACTTGTTGATACAGGTTCGCGCATGGATGAGGTCATCTATGAAGAATTTAAAGGTACGGGGAATATGGAGCTTCATTTAGACCGTTCATTAGCAGAGCGTCGTATATTCCCAGCGATTGATATTCGTCGCTCAGGAACACGTAAAGAAGAGCTACTTCTTGAAAAAGACCAGCTCGATAAATTATGGGCGATTCGTAAAACATTTTCAGATTCATCCGATTTCACAGAGAAGTTTTTACGAAAACTACGCTCAACAAAATCGAATGTGGAGTTTTTCGAATCACTGAACAATAAATCAAAAGAGCAACGAAATGGTCGCGGCTTAATTTAGAAAAGAAATAATCATTGCATTGATTAAAGAAATTTGTTATCATATTTTCATAATGCAAATATTGTGTGTTGCATATACGGCGTTTCAATGGGTCGTGTAAGGCAACCGTATATACTAACTCTGTTCCAGATGGTTCAGGGCGAGAGGAGAACATTAACTATGAAACAAGGTATCCACCCAGATTTCAAACAAGCAACTGTAACATGCTCATGCGGTAACTCTTTCACTGTAGGTTCAGTAAAAGAAACTATTAACGTCGAATTCTGTAACGAATGTCACCCATTCTACACAGGTCGTCAAAAATTCGCATCTGCTGACGGTCGTGTTGATCGCTTCAACAAAAAATACAACCTTAAATAATTTTTATTTAAGTAGAAAATATGCCTGCTATGCACATGTTGCGTAGCAGGTATTTTTCTTGCCTGCGATACGAAAATCGTGTAGTATAAATTCCGTTATTACTTAAAGATTTTCGTTCGTACATAACAAATAATTATTAAAAAAAGAGCAGTACGTGAGCTCTTTTTTGTTATGATAGAGAGTAGATATTTTTAGAAGGGAGCCTATACACCATGTACGTTATGTCTCAAAATGGCTGGGTTGAAGTAATTTGCGGCAGTATGTTCTCTGGAAAATCGGAAGAACTGATCCGCCGTGTGCGCCGCGCCCAATTCGCAAAACAAAAGATTGCGGTATTCAAACCGAAGATTGACAATCGCTACAGCGAGGAAGCGGTCGTAAGTCACAACGGTACGACAGTTATTGCACATCCAATCGAAAAAACAGAGGAAATGTGGTCTTATATTGATGATGAGTACGATTTAATCGCCATCGATGAAGCACAATTTTTCGGAGAAGATATTATCGAAACGGTTCAAAAACTTGCAGATCACGGCTTCCGTGTTATCTTAGCTGGTTTAGACCAAGACTTTAAAGGGGTTCCATTCGGGCCAATGCCATTCTTAATGGCGATTGCGGAGCAAGTAACGAAACTACAAGCAGTATGTAGCGTTTGTGGGTCACCTGCAAGCCGTACACAGCGCTTAATTAATGGTGAGCCTGCGAAAGCAGATGATCCCGTTATTTTAGTAGGTGCTTCAGAAGCCTACGAGCCACGTTGTCGTCATCATCACTATGTACCAACCGGTGCAACGCAATTAGATGAAGTAAAATAATGACCTAAAAAGACGCTTTCGTAGTAAAATGAAGAAAGTGCAATTTTTGAAAAGAGTAGCATGTGTTACTCTTTTTCTTTATACTAATTGAGGAAGTAATTTAACTTTAATGAAAAATAAATAATAGATAGAACAGAAAGGAATAGGTGAAAGTATATGTTTGATCGCCTACAAGCAGTAGAAGACCGTTATGAACGTTTAAACGAGCTTCTTAGTGACCCAGATATCGTATCTGACTCAAAAAAATTAGCCCAATTTTCAAAGGAACAATCGGATATTCAAGAAACCGTAACTGTTTATCGTGAATATAAATCAATTAAAGAACAAATCCAAGATGCGAAAGATTTAATTGATATGGAAGATGATCCTGAAATGAAGGAAATGGCACAAGAGGAATTAAAAGAACTTGAAGTGCAAATTCCTGATTTAGAAGAAAAAATGAAAATTTTATTAATTCCAAAGGACCCGAATGATGGTAAAAACATTATCATGGAAATTCGTGGTGCAGCGGGTGGCGACGAGGCGGCTTTATTCGCAAACTCACTATTCCGTATGTACAGCAAATATGCTGAAACACAAGGTTGGAGAACAGAAATCGTTTCTGCTAACCCTACTGAGCTTGGTGGTTATAAAGAAATCGTTATTATGATTTCAGGTAGCGACGTTTACTCTAAATTAAAATATGAAAGTGGCGCACACCGCGTACAACGTGTTCCGGAAACAGAATCACAAGGTCGCGTGCACACATCTACAGCAACGGTTGTTGTAATGCCAGAAGCTGCTGAAGTTGAACTTGATTTACAAGATAAAGATATCCGCGTTGATATTTATCATGCATCAGGTGCCGGTGGTCAGCACGTCAACAAAACGGCATCAGCTGTTCGTATGACACATATTCCAACAGGCGTTGTTGTTGCAATGCAAGATGAACGTTCACAACTTAAAAACCGTGAAAAAGCGATGAAAATCCTTCGCGCACGTGTTTACGATAAATTACAACAAGAAGAACAATCAAAATACGATGCAGAACGTAAATCAGCTGTTGGTACAGGTGACCGTTCAGAACGTATTCGTACGTACAACTATCCACAAAACCGCGTAACGGATCACCGTATCGGATTAACAATCCAAAAATTAGACCAAATTATTGACGGTAAACTAGATGACGTTATCGATGCATTAATTATGGAAGAACAAGCTAAAAAATTGGATGCTCTAAATGAACAACGATTCTAAGCGAGTTTTTGAGGCCCTTGATTGGGCTTCTTCTATTTTAGAGGAAGCAAATTGTGAGACGCGTGTCGGTCAGCTGCTGATGCAGTATGTGTTGGATGTGGATTATACGCATTTAGTGATGGCGATGCAAGATGAGGTAGCGACGGCTGACCTTCAAAAATTTGAAGAGGCTGTGCATACACATATTGGTGGTATGCCTGTACAGTACATTACACATCATGAGGAATTTTACGGTCGTTCATTTTATGTCGATGAAAATGTCTTAATTCCACGTCCGGAAACGGAGGAGCTTGTTCATTATTCATTGCAGCGTATGCGTAAATTATTTGGTCATGATGATATTCAGGTGGCAGATATCGGCACAGGCAGTGGTGCGATTGCGATTTCAATGAAGAAAGAATGTGCGAAGCTTCATGTGACAGCAACGGATATTTCAGCGGCAGCACTAGCGGTAGCGAAGCGTAACGCTGAGGCACTAGAGGCGGATATTCAGTTTCTAGAAGGGGATTTAACGGCGCCGATTGCACATCAAAAATGGGATGTTGTATTGTCGAATCCACCTTATATCGCACAGTCAGAAGTGGCTGTCATGGATGATTCCGTCATTAAGCATGAGCCACATACTGCATTATTTGCAGAGGAAGATGGATTGATTTTATATCGTAAGCTAGCAGAGAATCTACCAGCACTGATGAATCGACCTGGACTAATTGGCGTTGAGATTGGCTATCTACAAGGGAATGCAGTAGCCGGCTTCTTCCGTCAGCATGTTGAACATGCAAAAGTCGAAGTTGTGAAAGATATGTTTGGGCAGGACCGTATGGTATTTTGCGAATTAACTAAGTAAGTGAGGAATCAACAACATGGAAACGAAACGAGTAATCGTAGATGGCGTAACAGAAGACCCTGCTTTTGACGAGGCAGTGGCGTTATTAAAAGCAGGCGAGGTTGTCGCATTTCCAACCGAGACCGTGTATGGCCTTGGTGGTATTGCGACGAATGATGCGGCCGTAACCGCAATTTATGCTGCGAAGGGTCGTCCGTCGGATAATCCGCTAATCGTGCATATTGGCGCCTTTGACCAACTGGAGCGTTATGTTGATAACATTTCAGAAAAGGCGAAAAAATGTATGGATGCATTTTGGCCGGGTCCATTAACGGTCATTTGTCATGTGAAGCCTGGTGCGCTATCTGAAAAAGTAACAGCTGGTCTTGATACAGTAGGCATTCGTATGCCAAATCATCCTGTTGCCTTACGATTATTACGACAATTGGATGAACCAGTGGCTGCGCCAAGTGCCAACACAAGTGGGAAACCAAGTCCGACCGAGGGCGTTCATGTTGAGGAAGACTTAACAGGTCGCATTCCACTGATTTTAGATGGCGGTGCGACAGGCATTGGTGTGGAATCAACGGTTATCGATTTAACACTTAATCCCCCAACGATTTTACGTCCGGGCGGTATTACGAAAGAAATGTTCGAAGCGGTCATTGGCCCCGTCAATGAGCCAACGCATATCGAGCAAAAAGCCGGTGCCCCTAAAGCGCCAGGTATGAAATATACCCATTACGCGCCAGATGCACCTGTGCTTTTAATCGATAACGATGAAGTAGCAGTAAAAGAGGCACTAGCAGCGCTTCATGCGGACGGCAAAAAGGTAGCACTCCTTGCACCCGACCATTTTGGAAAACTTGAAGCGGATTGGTTCTTCACATTCGGTGATGGGACACATGAGCAGATGGCGGCCCATTTATATGATGCACTGCGCGCGTGTAATGCGACCAATGCTGATGTCGTTTTAGCGACGGTAACGGATAAAAATGATATGGGTTCAGCGATTATGAACCGTCTTGAAAAATCAGCAGGCGGTCATTGGTACGAAGGCTAACCCCTAGAATAGAAAAAGAGAGGTTTTGACAGTTGCCATTTCATATGCCTACTGTCAAGGCCTTTTTTTTGTGATTTTTGACTTAAAATAGCTTATAATCAATGTAATTAGAACGATGAAAGAAAGGTGGAGAAGACAATGAATATTTATTTCATTTGTACGGGAAACACATGTCGAAGTCCGATGGCGGCCGCGATTTTAGCAGCCAAAAAATTAGAAGGTGTTGAAGTAAAATCAGCAGGAATTTACGCAATGCCAGGAGGTGTGATGTCTACAGGTACGACACAAGTACTACAAGAGGAAAATATGTGGATGCCACACACAACATCAGCCGTTACGCCAGATGATTTAGCATGGGCCGATTTAATTTTAACGATGACCGTATCACATAAAAATGGTCTTCTTCAAGCATATCCTCATGTAGCAGATAAAACGTTCTCACTGAAGGAATATGCGCTAGACCAAGACGGGGATGTAAGTGATCCTTACGGTGGTTCGACCGCAATTTATCGTGAAACATTTAAAGAGTTATCAAAGCTGATTGATGTGATCGTAGAAAAATGGCATTAGAGGAGGAATTGTATGGAAAGTCGTGTGAAGTTTGGTTTGCGGAAAAAATTGATTGTATTTGTGGTGGCGCTGGCCATCGTTACATACAGCATTAGCTTTCTTTTCATTGAATATGTACAACCAATGTTTTTCCCGGAGACAAATCGAAAAGTATTTGAAATCGTTACATATGCACTTGGTATTATTTGGTCAGGTATTTTAGCTGGGGTTTTAGGTGTTATTTTAGTGCGACCGCTTCAGCAACTAGAGGAAGTGGCGAATGCGGCCGCGCGTGGTGAAATTGGTCGTGATATTGATATTCCAAAAACGAATGACGAAATGGAATCCCTTGCGAAGGCTTTCCAAACGATGCTTGTCAATTTACGCTCAATGGTTGCGCGTATCGAGGATAATTTTGAAGCGACGAATACGAGCATGCAAAAATTATCATCAGGTACGCAGCAGGCGACGGCACAAACCGATGCTATCGCGAAAACGATTTCGGATATTTCAATTGGTGCTGAGCAATCATCGAATGCGGTACAGTTTACAGCAAACTCATTAGAAAATGTACGCGATATTACGAACTCAGTGAGTGATTATGTGGATGTTTCACAATCAACTTCAAAATTAATGGTTAAAGAATTGACGGCTGCGACAGAGCAGATTAATTTACTCGTAGATGGTGTACAAAATATGGTCGATAATAATCGTCAATCACTTGAAGAAATTTTACAGCTTGAGAAAAATGCGACGGAAATTGAACATATTATTCAGCTTGTGAGCTCAATTGCAGATCAGACAAATTTACTTGCGCTAAATGCATCGATTGAAGCGGCACGTGCAGGGGAGCATGGGAAAGGCTTTGCGGTCGTTGCCGAGGAAGTACGAAAACTAGCGGATGGTAGCTCAGAAGCCGCGCATAATATTACGGATTTAATTCATAAAATGCAGGGTGATGTAAAAACGGTCGTTGCGTCGATGCATGAGCAGGTGACAACAACGGAAAAAGAGGTGGCACGTGTTGCCGCGACAACTGAGGCAGTAGATGGTATGACGACGATGATTCATGAGGTAGCGAAGTCGGTGACAGAGATTTCACATCTTGCAGATGAGCAGCGTAATATGCTTGAACAAACCACCGCACAGTCACAGGAAGTAGCAGCCATTGCGAAGCAAACGTCCGTCGGCACACAGGATGTTCAGCAGGCGACTGAAAAACAAGTAAAAGCGATTGATGACATGAATCGATTAATGGAAGATGTAAATTATCAAACTCGTGAGTTATATGAAGTCATAGCGAAGTTTCAACGCTAGTGAATGAAGTGCTCGTTTACGAACAAATTTAAGGCAGTCATGTAAGATGATTCTGTATTTGATACAGAATCATCTTTTTTAGGTTGTGCAACAATGAAATACTTGGTAAAATACGAATTATCCGAGTAGATTAATCTTTTAAATCGCTAATTTTATTTTAAAATACATATGTTCACTTATTTATGAACTTAAATGTTCGCTTTTTAGCGAAAATTTATTCCTGAAATTCATCTCATAATGATGTTATTCTCTTGAAATAAGTGGTACACTGATTTTGACTAAGATTAAGAAATGAGGGATAACTGTGAAAATTGCAATCGCATCTGATCACGGTGGTAACAACTTACGTAAAGAAATTAAAGGACTTTTAGACGCAAAAGGTTATGAATATACTGACTTCGGTCCAAAAGAGGACGGCTCAGTCGATTATCCGGACTTCGCGATGCCAGTAGCAGAAGGCGTAGCGAGCGGCGAATTTGATAAAGGGATCCTAATTTGTGGTACAGGTATCGGTATGTCAATTGCGGCGAACAAAGTAAAAGGCGTACGTTGTGCGTTAGTTCACGATACATTCTCAGCAAAAGCAACACGCTGTCATAATGATTCAAACGTTATCGCAATGGGTGAACGTGTTATCGGCGCTGGCCTAGCATTAGACATCGTTGATATTTGGTTAGCGACAGATTTTGAAGGCGGTCGTCACGAGCGTCGCGTAAGCAAAATCACAGAAATCGAAGCAAAAAACTAAGAGGTGACAAGCATGACGCTACAACAAATCGAAACCGAGCTTCAAACGTTACTCGATGAATTTGTAGAACAGGCACCACTTAAAAAAGGCCAACTGTTCGTCATCGGGTGTTCAACATCTGAAGTGAAAGGTGAAAAAATTGGCACAGCGGGTGGCATGGAGATTGCAGAAGCATTATTCCGACCACTTCAAAACTTCGCAAATGAACAAGGTGTTTATTTAGCTTTTCAAGGCTGTGAGCATTTAAATCGTGCCATCACACTAGAGCGCGCGGCAGCCGAAAAATATGGTTATGAAGAAGTAGCAGTCGTTCCGGTGCGTAAAGCTGGGGGCTCGATGTCAACCTATGCATATCGTCATTTGGAAGATCCAGTTGTCGTTGAGGAAGTACAGGCACACGCAGGCATCGATATTGGGCAAACGCTCATCGGTATGCATTTAAAACGCGTGGCTGTTCCGATTCGTACATCGGTGAAAACAATTGGTGAGGCAGTTGTTACAGCAGCGAAAACACGTCCGAAATTAATCGGCGGTGAACGCGCAGTTTATACGTTAGAAACATCTGAATAGGATGTTCATATAAATTAAAAAAGATTTTAGGGGGAAAAAGAGTAATGGCAAAACTTGCAGCACAAGAAAATTTAAAAGCACAAGATTCAGCAGTATTTGAAGCGATGGAAAAAGAGTTTGCGCGTCAACAAGCAAACATCGAATTAATCGCATCTGAAAACATCGTTTCAGCAGCAGTTATCGAAGCGCAAGGCTCAGTACTTACAAACAAATACGCAGAAGGTTATCCAGGTAAACGTTACTATGGTGGCTGCGAATTCGTTGATATCGTTGAAGATATTGCGCGCGATCGTGCAAAAGAATTATTCGGTGCAGAACATGTAAACGTACAACCACACTCTGGCGCACAAGCGAACATGGCTGTGTACTTCACTGTTTTAGAACCAGGCGATACAGTGCTTGGTATGAACCTTGCTCATGGTGGTCACTTAACACATGGTAGCCCAGTCAACTTCTCTGGCGTTCAATACAACTTCGTTGAATACGGTGTAACAAAAGATACAAACGTAATCGATTATGAAGATGTACGTGCAAAAGCATTAGAGCACAAACCAAAATTAATCGTTGCAGGTGCTAGTGCATACCCTCGTCAAATCGACTTCGCAAAATTCCGCGAAATCGCGGATGAAGTAGGCGCATTATTCATGGTGGATATGGCGCATATCGCTGGTCTTGTAGCAGCAGGCCTTCATCCAAATCCAGTACCATATGCGGACTTCGTTACAACGACAACACATAAAACATTACGTGGTCCACGTGGTGGTATGATCTTAACTTCAGAAGAATGGGCTAAGAAAATTGATAAATCAATCTTCCCTGGTATCCAAGGTGGTCCATTAATGCACGTTATCGCTGGTAAAGCAGTTGCTTTCGGTGAAGCATTACAGCCTGAATTTAAAGAATACGCACAACAAGTGATCAACAATGCAAAAGCGCTAGGCGAAGCATTACAAGCTGAAGGTATCGACCTTGTTTCTGGTGGTACAGATAACCACTTACTTCTATTAGATGTACGCTCACTAAACCTAACTGGTAAAGTAGCCGAAGCCTTACTTGATGAAGTAAACATCACAGCAAATAAAAATGGTATCCCATATGACCCTGAAAAACCATTCGTAACTTCAGGCGTACGTATCGGTACTCCAGCTATTACTTCTCGTGGCTTTGTAGAAGAGGATATGAAAGAAGTAGGCGCATTAATTGCGGCTGTTCTTAAAAATCCAGAAGATGCAGCTGTTAAAGAAGATGCGAAAGCACGCGTAAAAGTTTTAACAGATAAACACCCAATCTACGCTTAATTATTAAAATGGACGATGATCTTTTCCAAAGGCCATGTTTGTACATGTTTTTTGGTGCGCTTTCTAATAGGGGAGTGCAAGGTCATGGTCCATTTTTTTATTTTTCCGTGTTTAATTATTATTTTTTGTGAAATTATGAAGAGGGGAGAATAGAAGAGGATGCTAGAAAATACTAGTTTCTTCTATATAATATATCTATTCTTGTAGTTTGTGGATTTTAATAGGACATTGGGCAGTATACAGCAACTTCAAAAAATATAGTTTCATTGGCATAAAATTGATTTTCCATTGAAATGACATAAAAGAAAGCGCTTTTTCTGCTATAATAGATAAGATAATTATTTATAGGGAGTGTTTAACCTTGGGTAAAGTATACGTCTTTGACCATCCATTAATTCAGCACAAATTAACTTTTATTCGTGACAAAAATACAGGTACGAAAGAATTCCGTGAACTAGTAGACGAAGTTGCTACATTAATGGCATTTGAAATTACACGTGATATGCCGCTTGAAGAAGTGGAAACAGAAACACCAGTTGTAACAGCAAAAACAAAAGTTTTAGCTGGTAAAAAAATGGCAATCGTGCCAATCCTACGCGCAGGCTTAGGTATGGTAGATGGTATGTTAAAACTAATCCCAGCTGCAAAAGTAGCACATATTGGTTTATACCGTGACCCAGAAACATTACAACCAGTGGAATACTATGCAAAATTCCCAGCAGATATTGAAGAACGTGACTTCTACGTTGTTGACCCAATGTTAGCAACAGGTGGTTCTGCAATTGAAGCAATCAACTCACTTAAAAAACGCGGTGCGACAAGCATTAAATTCATGTGCCTAATCGCAGCTCCAGAAGGCGTAGAAGCACTTCAAAAAGCACACCCAGATGTTGATATTTACATCGCAGCAAAAGATGAAAAATTAAACGACCACGGCTACATCGTTCCTGGTTTAGGTGATGCAGGAGACCGTTTATTCGGTACTAAATAATTAGAGGACGGTGTAGAAATGTCGAAGTTGAAAGTCATGACAGTTTTTGGAACAAGACCGGAAGCCATTAAGATGGCCCCACTCGTACTAGAACTGAAAAAGCACGAAGAAATCGAAACAATCGTGACGGTGACAGCACAGCATCGAGAAATGCTCGACCAAGTGCTTGAAACGTTTAAGATTACACCAGATTATGATCTGAACATCATGAAAGCTCGTCAAACGCTAATCGATGTCACAACACGTGGCTTAGAGGGGCTAGATGCTGTAATGAAAGAAGCTCGTCCAGATATCGTGCTTGTACATGGAGATACATCAACGACATTTGTTGCAAGTCTTGCAGCATTTTACAATCAAATCCCAGTCGGGCATGTAGAAGCAGGACTTCGCACGGGCAATAAATATTCACCATACCCTGAGGAGATGAATCGTCAGCTCACAGGTGTCATGGCGGATATTCATTTTGCACCAACTGAACAAGCAAAAGAAAACTTACTTCGTGAGAATAAGCAGGAAGACGCAATCGTCGTTACAGGCAATACAGCCATCGATGCTTTAAAGACGACGGTCGACGATTCGTACACGCATCCGATTTTAGAGAAGCTAGTAGGGGAGCGCATGATTTTACTGACAGCACATCGTCGTGAAAATCTTGGCGAACCGATGCGTCATATTTTCGGGGCGATTAAGCGCCTGCTTCAAGATCACGAGGATGTGGAAGTTGTGTATCCCATTCATCTGAACCCTGTCGTGCGAGAAATCGCAACAGACGTACTAGGGGGGGAGAGCAGAGTACACTTAATCGAACCACTTGATGTGTTCGACTTCCATAACTTTGCTGCTAAGTCCTTCATGATTATGACGGACTCTGGTGGTGTACAAGAAGAGGCACCTTCTCTAGGGAAGCCGGTACTCGTTTTACGAGATACGACGGAACGGCCAGAAGGGATCTCGGCAGGAACGCTGAAACTTGCGGGTACTGATGAGGAACAAATTTACCGATTAGCTACAGAATTGCTGACAGATGAGCAAGCCTATAAAAAAATGGCCCATGCCTCAAACCCATACGGGGATGGACATGCGTCAGAACGTATTGTAAAAGCGCTAATTACTTTCTTACAATAATAGTTAGTGAAAAAGACAGCGTGTTCTCTCTTTTCAATGTAGGAAAAAAGCTCGCTAAGGTGTTTAAGAAACGTTGTTATAACAACGTTTCTTAAATTTTACACAAATTTGTCAACAAATCGACAAAAGTTATTTGCTTGTGAAGTTTTTCACTCTAAGCAATTGACATGAAATATTCACTATTGTATGCTAACAAAGGGTTAAAAATGGTTAAGCTTATTATGGCTCTACTCTATCTTTTATCGGAAAAGTCACTAGGATGTGGGAATACCTATTTTTGAAGAAAAAATACGATTATTCGCATATTTATTGGTGTTTCTTTAGACGTTAAAAGAATGAAAAGGGTTTCCTAAAAGCTTAGCGCTCACATATAGGGAGCTCGTTTCCCTCCCGCATTTGTAGTTTAATGCTACTTATCCGGTAACTTACCGGTGGTCAGCTAGTACTTCCATCATTCGAAAAAAGATTCAGGAGATTAAAGGCCAATGGTAGAAATGCATCTCATTTATAGAAGATTAAAAAAGATTGTTCTTTTGTTTCTTCTCGTATGCGCGTTAGGCTGGTTTTTTACGACATATCAACAAGTATTCGCTGGTCTCGCAGTAGGTGCGCTTTGCGGTCTATTTAATTTTTGGAATCTGGTCCGGAAAATGGAAAGCTTTGGTCGTAATGTAGAGCAGGGGAAAAAGACGCGTTCTTTAGGTACCCTTATTCGCTTCGCTTCTGGTGTGTTAGGTGTTGCGCTTGCGCTCACGTATCCGCAGTATATTAGCGTTGGCGGCACGATCATTGGATTAATGATTCCGTACGTTCTGCTATTAGTGGACAGGATCGTATTTCATTTAAAAAACCAATAAGCTCGGCGCATTCGAAAGAGAGGTGAACACACAGAAATGAATCACTTAAATCCGTACAGAGAGTTCATGGGATTAGGTTTCAATCCAGCTAACTTAATGATGATTACAATTACTTGTTTAATCGTATTATTAATCGCTGTCCTTGCGACACGTAAGTTAGCAATGAAGCCAACTGGTATGCAAAACTTTATGGAGTGGTTAATGGACTTCGTAAGAGGCATTATCGGCAGCAACATGGACTGGAAAACAGGTGGTAAATTCCATATTCTAGGGATTACATTAATCATGTTTATTTTCGTAGCAAATATGTTAGGTTTACCATTCTCAGTCCAAATTGATGGTTACTTATGGTGGAAATCACCTACAGCCGATCCAGCAATTACATTAACTTTTGCAGTCATGATCATTGTTCTTTCTAACTACTATGGTATTAAAGCACAAGGGATTGGCGGCTACGCGAAAACATTCTTCACACCGATGTGGTGGTTATTCCCAATCAAATTGATCGAGGAATTTGCCAACACGTTAACATTAGGTCTTCGACTTTATGGTAACATCTACGCAGGTGAGGTTCTTTTAGGCTTACTTGCAGGTCTTGCAAGCATGTGGAGCGGTGCTGGTATTATCGCAGCAATCATTCCAACATTAGCATGGCAAGGTTTCTCAATCTTCATCGGTACGATCCAATCGTACATTTTCGTTATGTTAACAATGGTTTACATGTCTCACAAAGTGAGCAAAGACCATTAGTATAAAAATTGTCTAGGAAACTAGGCAGCTGACAACCAAAAAAAATTTTATTATTTCCAAGGAGGAAAACATTACAATGGCAGGTTTAGGTTTAATCGCAGCAGCATTAGCAGTTGGTTTAGGTGCACTTGGTGCAGGTATTGGTAACGGTCTTATCGTAGGTCGTACAGTAGAAGGTATCGCTCGTCAACCAGAATTAAAAGGTCTTTTACAAACAACAATGTTCATCGGTGTCGCTTTAGTAGAAGCATTACCAATCATCGCGGTAGTAATCGCATTCATCGTAATGAACAAATAATTTCAATTACGATAAAGATGGCGAAGTATTCCTTCGCCATTCCTTTATGTTTTTCCAATAACCTTCTGAGTTACAAGGTTTCTAGCGATAGTTTAGGCGTAGCTCATTTGATTTAACTATTAGTAGAACAAGTGTGTTTTACTTTTTATAACATGTAAGATTTGTGTGTGTAACAATGAATTTTATAAGCTCTTGAAGGGAGTGAAACAATCGTGTTTCTAGATCATCTAGTACTAGGAGCTGCCGGACACCAAGGTGTGAACTGGGGTGATATCGCATTTACCCTTATCATGTTCATTATCTTAATGGCAATCCTTAAGAAAGTTGCATGGGGTCCTTTAATGGGTATCATGCAAAAACGTGAAGAACAAGTCGCAAATGATTTAGACGAAGCTGCAAAGAATCGTCAAGAATCTCAACAACTTTTAGAAGAACAACGTAGCCTTTTAAACAAATCTCAAAACGAAGCACAAGCGATTGTTGAAAACGCTAAGAAACAAGCTGAAATGCAAAAACAAGAGATTGTTTCTGCAGCTAAAAATGAAGCTGTGCGTTTACAAGAATCTGCTAAACGTGATATCGAAGCAGAACGTGAAAAAGCTATCGCTGCAGTACGTGAAGAAGTGGTATCACTTTCAGTACTTGCTGCTTCTAAAGTTCTTTCTAAAGAAGTATCTGAACAAGATAATCGTGCTCTTATCGAAGAAACGATTGCGAAGGCAGGGGAAGCTCGATGAGTCAATCACCAGCAGCTAAACGCTATGCCGAAGCACTTTTTCAATTAGCGAACTCTACGAATTCTGTTGAAGCTGTTACAGCTAACGTCGCAGAAATCAAAAAGGTTTTAGGCGAAGATAATGGCCTTATGGTTTTATTAGATTCTCCTCAAATCCCAGCTACGCAAAAACGTCAACTGTTTGATACAGTTTTCGCTGGCGCAGAGCAAATCGTGCTTAACGCACTTAAAGTAATCCTTGATAAGGGTCGTATCCACGAGTTACCAGCAATCATTAGCGAGTACATGACACTTGCTTACAATGCATCTGGTGCTGCGGAAGCTGTTGTTTATTCAACAACTACCCTAACTGAAGATGAACTTAATCGTATTTCAGCTACTTTTGCTAAAAAAGTTGGCAAAGATACGCTTCATATTACAAATGTAATCGATCCATCATTACTTGGTGGTATCAAAGTACAAGTAGGTAATTTAATTTATGACAGCACTATTGCTACTAAATTAGAAAGCTTAAAACGTACATTAATCGGATAATCCGAAAACAATTTTGAGAGGTGACAAACGTGGGCATCAAAGCTGAAGAAATCAGTGTACTTATTAAACAGCAGATGGAAAATTACCAATCTGAAATGCAAGTAAGCGAAGTAGGTACAATCATCACTGTTGGTGACGGTATCGCTCGTGTTCACGGTCTTGATAACGTTATGTCAGGCGAACTTTTAGAGTTCTCTACAGGCGTTCTTGGTATGGCACAAAACTTAGAAGCAAATAACGTAGGTATCGTTATTCTAGGTCCAAGTGATGGTATCAAAGAAGGCGACGAAGTAAAACGTACAGGCCGTATTATGGAAGTTCCAGTTGGTGAAGAACTAATTGGTCGTGTTGTAAACACATTAGGTTTACCAGTTGATGGATTAGGTCCAATCAACACAACAAAAACTCGTCCTATCGAAAGCCCAGCTTTCGGTGTAATGGCTCGTAAGTCAGTAGACCAACCATTACAAACAGGTATCAAAGCAATCGATGCATTAGTTCCAATTGGCCGTGGTCAACGTGAATTAATCATCGGTGACCGTCAAGTAGGTAAAACATCTGTAGCAGTTGATGCAATCATCAACCAAGCTGACCAAGATGTTATTTGTATCTATGTTGCTATCGGTCAAAAAGAATCTACAGTTCGTAACTTAGTAGAAACTTTACGTGCACACGGTGCATTAGACTACACAATCGTTCTTACTGCAGCAGCATCTTCTCCATCTCCAATGTTATACCTAGCTCCTTATGCTGGTGTATCAATGGCGGAAGAATTAATGCTACAAGGTAAAGACGTATTAATCGTATATGATGATCTTTCTAAGCAAGCAGCAGCTTACCGTGAACTGTCATTATTATTACGTCGTCCTCCAGGTCGTGAAGCTTACCCTGGTGATGTATTCTACCTACACTCTCGTTTATTAGAACGTGCAGCTCGTCTTAACGAAAACTACGGCGGTGGTTCAATCACAGCTCTTCCATTCGTTGAAACACAAGCTGGTGATATCGGTGCTTACATCCCAACAAACGTAATCTCTATCACAGATGGTCAAATCTTCTTACAATCTAACTTATTCAACTCTGGTGTACGCCCAGCGATCAACCCAGGTCTTTCTGTATCTCGTGTTGGTGGTTCTGCGCAAATCAAAGCAATGAAAAAAGTTGCCGGTACATTACGTCTTGACTTAGCTCGTTTCCGCGAACTTGAGTCATTCGCACAATTCGGTTCAGATTTAGATGAAGCGACTACTCGTAGCTTAGAACGTGGTAAACGTACTGTTGAAGTTTTAAAACAAGACTTAAACAAACCAATCCCAGTTCAAAAACAAGTTGCAATCATCTACGCATTAACTAAAGGATTCTTAGATGACGTTCCGGTACAAGATATCGTACGTTTCGAAAACGAATTCAACTTATGGTTAGATGCTAACGATGCAGGCCACAAAAACATTTTAGGTCAAATCAAAGATACTAAAGGTCTTCCAGCAGATGAAGATATGAAAGCTACTATTGAAGCATTCAAAAAAACTTTCGCTCGTTCAGCTGAATAATCTTTCTTGTGACTAACTTAAAATAATAAGGTGGTGAAATATCAATGGCAACATTACGTGAGGTCAAACAACGTATTAACTCTACGAAGTCTACTTCAAAGATTACGCAAGCAATGCATTTAGTATCATCTTCTAAGATGGCACGTGCAGAGCGTAACGCGAAAAAATACGTTCCATATATGAATAAAATTCAAGACGTGGTAGCTGCAATCGCTAACGGTACAGCTGCCTCTCACCCAATGTTAGTAGAACGTCCTGTTAAGAAGACGGCGTATATCGTCATCGCTTCTGACCGTGGACTTGCTGGTGCTTATAATACGAATTCAATTCGTACAGCAATCACTGCAATGGAAGACCGCAAACAATCGAAAGATCAAGCAGTCATCTTCGCAGTAGGTCGTATGGCATCAGACTTCTTCACGAAACAAGGTTATAACGTAGTCGATTCTGAAATCGGTTTACCAGACCAACCTGCTTTCTCTGACATTAAACGTATTGCTCGTACTGCTGTTGGTATGTTCACAGATGGTCAAATTGATGAAGTAGTAATGTGTTATGCGCATTTCGAAAATGCCGTTTCACAAGTGTTCACTGAACGCAAATTACTACCAATCACTGATATCGCACCAGCTACTACAAATGCTTCTTACGAATTCGAGCCATCAGGCGAAGAAATCCTTGAAGTATTACTTCCACAATATGCGGAAAGCCTAGTATACGGTGCATTATTAGATGCGAAAGCTAGTGAACATGCTGCACGTATGACAGCAATGAAAAACGCAACAGACAACGCTAAAGAATTAATTAATGACTTAACAGTATTGTATAACCGCGCGCGTCAAGCGGCGATTACACAAGAAATTACAGAAATCGTTGCAGGTGCAGCTGCCTTAGAATAGGCTCTCACTATGCACTGATCCCTGTAGATTTTGATAGGAGGGAAACGCATAATGAACACAGGACACGTTCTTCAAATTATGGGTGCCGTAGTCGATGTACAATTCGGCGAAGGTACACTACCAGAAATTTATAACGCGCTAACTGTAGAAATTAACAAACCTAACGAAGAACCTACTATTCTTACATTAGAAGTAGCTCTTCATTTAGGTGACAACGCTGTCCGCACGATCGCAATGGCATCAACTGATGGCTTACGTCGTGGTGCAGTCGTAACTGACACAGGTGCTGCAATCTCAGTACCAGTAGGTGAAGAAACTCTAGGCCGCGTATTTAACGTACTAGGCGATCCAATCGATTTAGAAGCAGGTAAAGAACCAGTACCAGCTTCAGTTCGTCGCGATCCAATTCACCGCGAAGCTCCAAAATTCGATGAATTATCTACTTCAGTAGAAATTCTTGAAACAGGTATTAAAGTAGTCGATTTATTAGCTCCTTACATCAAAGGTGGTAAAGTCGGTCTATTCGGTGGTGCCGGTGTAGGTAAAACCGTTTTAATCCAAGAATTAATCAACAACATCGCCAAAGGTCACGGCGGTATCTCAGTATTCGCTGGTGTTGGTGAACGTACTCGTGAAGGTAATGACCTTTACTACGAAATGACTGACGCAGGCGTTATCACTAAAACTGCGATGGTATTCGGTCAAATGAATGAGCCACCAGGTGCTCGTATGCGTGTAGCACTTTCTGGTCTTACAATGGCAGAATACTTCCGTGATGAAATGGGTCAAGACGTACTTCTATTCATAGATAACATCTTCCGTTTCACTCAAGCAGGTTCAGAGGTTTCAGCATTATTAGGTCGTATGCCTTCTGCTGTAGGTTACCAACCAACTCTTGCAACTGAAATGGGTAAATTACAAGAACGTATCACTTCTACTAACAAAGGTTCTGTTACTTCTATTCAAGCGGTATATGTACCAGCCGATGACTACACTGACCCGGCTCCAGCTACAACATTCGCTCACTTAGACTCAACAACTAACCTTGAACGTAAATTATCTGAAATGGGTATCTACCCTGCGGTTGACCCATTAGCTTCAACTTCTCGTGCATTAGCACCTGAAATCGTTGGTCAAGAACACTACGACGTAGCTCGTAAAGTTCAATCAACATTACAACGCTACAATGAATTACAAGATATCATCGCTATCTTAGGTATGGATGAATTATCTGATGACGATAAAGTATTAGTTGGCCGCGCACGTCGTATCCAATTCTTCTTATCTCAAAACTTCCACGTAGCAGAACAATTCACTGGTCAAAAAGGTTCTCTTGTTGCCGTGAAAGATACTATTCAAGGTTTCAAAGAAATTCTTGAAGGTAAATACGATAAATTCCCTGAAGAAGCTTTCCACTTAGTTGGTGGCATCGACGACGTTATCGAAAAAGCTAAAGGCTTAGGCGTAACACTTTAATCAAAGGGACTAGGAGGAAGAAAATATGAAGACCACTGTAGTCAACATTGTCACTCCTGACGGTCCTGTATACGATTCAGCAGCTGCAATGGTAAGTGTTCGTGCTACATCTGGGGAAATGGGGATCTTACCAGGTCACATTCCTACAGTAGCACCACTTGCTATTGGTATTGTACGCGTGAAAACTGCGGACAATAAAACGGAATTAGTAGCTGTTACTGGCGGTTTTGTAGAAATCCGTCCTGAACAAGTTACTATTCTTACACCATCTGCTGAAGTTGCCGAAAATATTGACCTTGCTCGTGCGAAAGAAGCACTTAAACGTGCGGAACAACGCCTGCAAGCGAAAAAAGACGGCATCGATGTTAAGCGCGCTGAGTTAGCTCTTAACCGCGCGATAAATCGTATCAACGTTAAAGAGGGTAACATTTAAGCTCTGTGCTTACTATATAAAACGAGTAGATTTCCGGCCGGGATCTACTCGTTTTTTTTATTCACAGGGACGTGAATAGTTCTGCGTTGCCGCAGGGACGCGGCGGTTTTAGCAGAACCTCATCTTCTTCCGGATGCGAATAGTTCTGCGTTGCTCCTAGGACGGGAGCGAACTTAGCAGAACCACATAGAAAAATGGATGGAAGCCGTTCTGCGTTGCCGCAGGGATGCGGCGGTTTTAGCAGAACCTCCTTTATAAAAGCATTAGGATTCAGTCAGTTCCTTTTAACGTACTACAAAAAAACTTCCTTTATATAGAAGCAACTAACCACAGGAAAATCCATCTCAAAGAATATGTATATGAAGGAATGAATACATCGTAATAGAGAGGGAAAACATTGTTACGAATTAGCGGATAAAGTCAATTTTCTTTCCGAAGCTTTCTGTCGAAAAAATACATCAAATCCATTAGAATATAATATAGAAGAAACTCAAAAAAACTCGACTATGTCTTAAGCAGCAATTAGTCGAGTTTCTATTTTTTAAACTAGGTAATCATAATGAATTGGAGGTTAAGTAGTATGGGTGAGATCTCTACATTAATTGGGCAGAACGCACTGTTCAGTTTATTGTCACATATCTTTTTCATGGCAATTACATTTTATGGATTACAAAGTTTAATGTACAGCCAGTTTTTCAAAAAAAATCATGTCTTTCAAACGCGACTCATTTTAATTCTATTAAGTATTGCCATCGGAGGAGCGGCATCTAGGGTTTTCTTGGAATTTACAGGGTGGGCCAAGCAGCTTAGTTATTTATTTTCGTAAACCGTTTATATTTTGATATAATAGAAACCTGATTGAAAATTTTTTTCTTATAACCTAAGTTGTTTAATTTTATATGACATGAATAATTTACTATTTCCTGGGGAATAATATGATGGAAGTAGGCATCGGTAATAGATTTATGTTAAAATTTATAAAGGCTAATTGAAATTGGTGTTTTGGATGCTTGTCAATCCATAGAAAACCATGTATCATTATATGTGTTTTGCTACTAATAATTGACAACAGACATTAATAATGAATAATGAATAGATGATGAAAATTTTTTTGATATAAATACATTCGGAGGGACAAAAAAGTGGAAAAAATCGTTGTAAAAGGCGGCAATGTTTTGAACGGTACAGTACGAGTAGAGGGCGCTAAAAACGCTGTATTACCAGTACTTGCTGCAACATTACTGGCATCAGAAGGAAAAAATATAATTAAAAATGTACCAAACTTATCAGACGTATATACAATTGATGAAGTGTTAAAAAGCTTAAATGCAGAATTATCATACGATCCAGAAACAAACATTGTAAATATCGATGCATCTAACGAAATTAACTCGGAGGCACAATTTGAGTTTGTACGTAAAATGCGTGCTTCAATCTTAGTAATGGGTCCACTATTAGCTCGTAACGGTTTTGCTCGTGTAGCAATGCCAGGTGGCTGTGCAATCGGTTCTCGTCCAATCGACATCCACTTAAAAGGTTTCGAATTAATGGGTGCTAAAATTACAATGGGTCACGGTTATGTAGAAGCGACAACAGATGGTCGTCTTAAAGGTGCTAAAATCTATATGGACTTCCCATCAGTTGGCGCAACTGAAAACTTAATGACAGCCGCAGCACTTGCAGATGGTACAACAGTTATCGAAAACGCAGCACGCGAACCAGAAATCGTTGACCTTGCAAACTTTATCAACGAAATGGGTGGTAAAGTTGTTGGTGCAGGTACAGACAAAATCCGTATCGAAGGTGTAGAAACATTACACGGTACAACACATAGCATCATTCCAGACCGTATTGAAGCAGGTACTTTCATGGTAGCCGCAGCAATTACTGGTGGCGATGTTATCGTTGAAAATGCAGAAGTTGAGCACATGACAGCTCTAGTAGCGAAAATGCGCGAAATGGGCGTTGAAATTACAGAACTTGAAGATGGTGGCGTTCGCGTTCGCGCAACACATCCTTTAAAAGCAACAGATGTAAAAACAATTCCACACCCTGGGTTCCCAACTGATATGCAATCACAAATGATGTCTCTAATGCTAGTTGCTAAAGGTAGCAGCATGGTGACTGAAACTGTATTTGAAAATCGTTTCATGCACGTGGAAGAATTCCGTCGTATGAACGCAAATGCGAAAATTGATGGTCGCTCAGTAGTAATCGAAGGTCCTACACAATTACAAGGCGCAGAAGTTGCAGCAACTGACTTACGTGCAGCCGCAGCACTTATTCTTGCAGGTCTTGTAGCAGAAGGCGTAACACGCGTTTCTGAACTAAAACATTTAGATCGTGGCTATGTAAACTTCCACGGTAAATTAAAAGCTTTAGGTGCAGATATTGAACGTATCGACACTGAAACAGAAACTACAGACGAAAAAGAACTTCAAAAAGCTTAATCACGCTATTATTTATTTTAAATTTTAACTAAAGCTAAGAAGTGTCTAGAGAGGTTGGCCGTTGCCAATCTCTCTTTTTTATATCTTAAGCCTTACATAGAGTAGATAACTATTATTTAATATTGATATATTAGGACTAATTTCGTTGTGATAACTAACGTTTTGCGTATGAAAGCCTTATAAATTTCACTAAATATACTCTATATTCGTCTTTAATACCTATGATACACTAGTGTGAGTTACGTATGGAATCCAATGAATGTTTTGACGAAATATAGATTATTTACGACATGAAAGGGGAAACATGAGGATGTTTTCAAATGATATCGGTATCGATTTAGGAACGGCGAACGTATTAGTGTATGTTAAAGGACAGGGTGTTGTATTAAATGAGCCTTCAGTCGTAGCGCTAGATCAAAAAACAAAGAAAGTATTAGCTGTTGGTGAAGAAGCGAGACGAATGGTTGGCCGTACGCCAGGTAATATTATAGCAATTCGCCCTCTACAAGACGGAGTTATTGCAGATTTTGATACGACAGAGGCGATGCTGACGCATTTTATTCGCTCACTGAATTTAGGTGGACGCTGGTCAAAAAAACCCCGTATTTTAATTTGCTGCCCAACAAATGTGACGCAAGTTGAGCAAAAAGCGATTCGTGATGTGGCACAACATGCAGGTGGTGCAATGGTTTTCTTAGAAGAGGAGCCTAAGGTAGCTGCGGTTGGCGCTGGGATGGATATTTTTCAGCCATACGGCAATATGGTCATCGATATTGGTGGCGGTACATCGGATATTGCGGTGTTATCGTTAGGTGGCGTTGTGACATCACAGTCCTTAAAAATTGCCGGCAATACATTTGATGCCGATATTGCAGAGTACGTTAAAAAACAGTATAAATTATTGATTGGTGAACATACGGCAGAGCGTATTAAAATAGAGGTTGGGACCGCTGTGAAAGGTCTTCGCAGCGAAGTGACAGACATTCGTGGACGAGATATGATGAATGGCTTACCACGTACGGTGCAAATTTCTTCAGATGAAATTTTTGACGCACTGTGCGATTCGATTCGACATATCGTACAAGGCGCAAAAAATGTACTCGAAAAAACACCACCAGAGCTATCAGCGGATATTATTGACCGCGGCATTATGCTCACAGGTGGTGGTGCCTTACTTCATGGCTTAGACCAACTATTAACTGACGAATTATTCGTACCGGTATTTGTGGCGGATAATGCCATGAGCTGTGTAGCGGATGGCACCGGTATTTTATTAGAAAATATGGACCGTATTTCAAAAACGAAAAAAACGATTGAGGCTTAACGAGGAGGTATAAACGATGTTTAAAGGGTTTTACACAGCTACAACAGGGATGATTGCACAGCAGCGCCGTACAGAAATGCTCTCAAATAATATTGCAAATGCATCAACGCCAGGCTATAAGGCGGATCAATCGACGGTGCGCGCATTTCCGAATATGCTGCTGTCAGCAATTGAGAAAAACGGAAAGGCCAATTTACAAAATGGTTTTAATCCTATGTCCGTCCAGCAAATCGGTACACTCGGAACGGGTGTCTATATGCAGGAAACGATTCCGGATTATACACAGGGGCAATTAGTGCAAACGGATTTAAAATCAGATGTCGCATTAGTTGATGAATATTTACCAGTTCGAGGCGATGGAAGCCGCACAGGTGGGCTATATTTCCGTCTACAAACAGATGGCCAGGAAGCGTATACTAGAAATGGGAACTTTACTGTTGATAGCCAAGGCTCGCTCGTAACATCGGGCGGTAACTATGTGTTATCAACAACAGGAGAGCCGATTCGAGTGACATCAGATGATTATACAATCACAGAGGATGGTCGCGTACTCGAAAATAATGAACTTATTGCGCAAATTGACGTCGCATATGTAGAAGACCCGGATAGGTTAATAAAACAAGATAATGGGTTATACTATACAGAGGATGGCAATGAATTAACATCAGCGTATGATGATAATGATATTGCGTTTTCTATGCGACAAGGCTATATTGAGCAATCAAATGTTGATGCAGGCTCGACAATGACCGAAATGATGTCCGCTTATCGCTCATTTGAAGCGAATCAAAAAATGCTACAAGCTTATGACCGCAGTATGGATAAGGCGGTTAATGAGATTGGGAAAGTATAGGGGGCAGAAATAAATGGTTAATCGTACGATGCTGTCAGCAGCGAATACAATGTCGCAATTACAATCGAAAATTGATATTATTGGGAATAACTTGGCGAATACAGATACGTCAGGGTATAAGTCTAAGAATGCTACATTTGGTGAGCTATTATATCAACAATTTAACAATGACAAGGCAGACGAAGCACCTCGTCAGACAGCTTTAGGCATTCGTATGGGCGTTGGCGCGCAAATTGCGCAAACACAGCTTGTAACGAAGCAAGGGAGCTTAAAAACGACAGATCGCTACTTGGATTTTGCCTTTACCGATGAAAATCTTTTCTTCAATGTGCAAATGAATAATCACCAGCTAGATGGCGAGCCAGCACAAATTGTTTGGACAAGACAAGGGGACTTCCAATTGTCTGCAAATGACGATGGCACGTCAAATTTAGTCGATGAAAGTGGTAACGATGTGCTCGATGCAGATGGCGAGCCGATTCAATTTAAAGGTGATTTAAAGGACATTCGCATGGACAATAACGGTGTCATGCAAGTGGCGTATACAGATGGCTCAACAGAGCGTATTGCATTTAGTGTCACAAAAGTGAACCGTCCAGAAATCTTATCGCATTTATCAGGCACGTATTTTACACTTCCTGAAAATGCTGGCGACCTAGACGTTGATGGAGCGATGGAACAATTAGTTGGTAATAATCGAAATCAAATTGCGCTTGAAAATGGTGTGATTGAATCGTCAAATGTTGATACATCGAAGGAAATGAGTGACTTGATTCAAACACAGCGCTCATATCAATTTAATGCTCGTACCGTTTCGATGGCGGACCAAATGATGGGACTTGTAAATAGCATTCGATAACAGAATGAAGGAGTTATTTGAATGACAGAGGAAACAAAACAAACGCGTATGCAAAAGCGTCAGGATCGTAAAGTGAAGAAAGAAAAACGCGTACAAGAGGAGCTACCACAAGATGTGCTAACAGAGCAACCCGTCGTATCGATTGGATTTGCTTCATGGATTACACGAATTTTAATCGTTGTTGTATTATTTTTAGTCGTGGCGCTAGTAGGCTCAATGATTGGCTATGGTGTGATTGGTGATGGTAATCCATTACAAGTATTAACCCCTGGAACATGGACGCACATCTTTGACATCATGAATGGTAAAATGGATTAATTATGGTATACTATTAGTATCAGGTAATAAATTACTGGGAGGTACTAATTTTTATGTTAAATGCATCAGAAATTCAAGCAATTTTACCGCACCGCTATCCGTTTTTACTCGTTGATCGTATTACGGAAATGGAAGAAGGGGTACGCGCTGTTGGTTTAAAAAATGTCTCGGTTAATGAACCATTTTTCCAAGGGCATTTCCCTGGATATCCAGTAATGCCGGGTGTATTAATCGTTGAGGCACTTGCACAAGTTGGTGGCGTTGCGCTACTTTCTAAAGATGAATTCAAAGGGCATTTAGCCTTTTTAACAGGAATTGATAATGCGCGTTTTAAACGCCAAGTAACTCCTGGCGATCAATTAAAAATGGAAGTTGAATTCACAAGACTACGTCGTCAAATGGGCAAAGGACATGCTACTGCGACAGTTGATGGTGAGCTTGTTTGTGAATGTGATATTTTATTTGCAATTGGACCGAAAGCAGAATAAAAAAAGAAGGCTTCCAAAAGGAGGCCTTCTTTTTTTAAGCTTTTATGCGCGGGCGACGTTTCATATCATGTTGGAATTGTGTCAGTAATTCCTCGCCAGTGAGCCCGGTACTAATTAAGTGCGCCAATAATAGCTCGGCGTATTGCTGACGATTTTGCGTTTTCAATGTGCCTTTAAATAAAATCGATAAACGGCCATCACTCGTATGTTCGAGTTGCTGTACGAGCACGCGGAATGCAGCGGGCTCGTTGTCTGGATACGAAATAACAGCGCGTGCCTCTAAAATCGTATCCGTACCAATGTACGCTTTGAAATCATCCTCATAGCTTGCATCTACGAGGATTTCGAGCACCCATGATTGGTGGCTACTTTCTTGGTTAATAATAATACCATCTTCAAGCGGGTATTTTTTAAAGCTATCGTTTTGAAACACTTCAAAGGACATCAATTTAAACGTTTTCACATGATTCATCGCCTTTCGTTATAAAGAGTCGTATTAAAAGTATACCATATGCGATATTTGAGAAAACAGCCGGTGCAAAGAGAGAAAAGTGCGCATCGCTTTGAAATCATCTGCAAAATGATGTGATTTTTCATTTATGACGATTCGAGCTTTAAAGGCCTCTATCGTATAGTAAGCGCATGGAGGTGATTCAACTGAATCAAGTTGCTTGTGTTGGACGAATTACAAAGGATTTAGATGTACGCTATGTTGGTGATAAACAGCAGGCAGTCGCACGCTTTTCAATCGCTGTATCTCGTAATTTTAAAAATAAACAGGGAGTGATTGAGGCTGACTTTTTATCATGTAATGTATGGGGGAAAGATGCTGAAAATATGCAGAAATATTGTGGCAAGGGGTCCCTCGTTAGTGTGATAGGCCGCCTGCAAAGTAACTCATACACGAATAAACAAAATGAACGCGTCTACACGACGGAGATTGTCGTTTCAGATGTACGCTTTTTATCATCAAAGAAGAAAATCACAGATGGAAATTCACCGATGCTACCTGATGCTGAGCTGCTATCGCATTTTACGACACCAGAAAATTTACCCGTTTGAACTACCCCCACTTAGCGTTTTCACGATCTCGCTTGAAGTGGGGGATTCCTACGAACAGTGCATGCTTGTTCCTCTTTGCTCGAAACAGCGGCTTCACTTCTATTAGTAGGCTAGCCCCGTAGTCCCTACGGTTGGGTTGCTTCAAAAAGGCGTAATCCTTCTGCTAAAATGTTGCGACTTGCATTGATGTCGCGGTCGAGTGTCGTGTGACATGATGAACAAGTCCATTCGCGGATTTCTAAGGCTTTCTTGCCATCATGATGCCCACATACATGGCATAGTTGGCTTGATGGGAAGAAGCGATTGGTTTTCACGATTGTTCGGCCATACCACTTCGCTTTGTACATCAGTTTTTGCACAAACGAAGACCAGGATACGTCACTAATCGCTTTTGCTAGTTTATGATTTTTCAGCATGCCTTTGGTGTTCAAATCTTCGATACAAATGACATCGTACTGACGAATGAATGCCGTCGTCAACTTGTGTAAGAAGTCCTCTCGCTGAAACGCCACTTTTTCACGCAAACGCGCCACTTTACGGCGTTGTTTTTGGTAGTTCATGCAGTCTCGTAAAACCTGGTTGTCTTTTTTCGCTTGTTCGTAACGGCGTGAAAGTTTTCGTTGCTCACGTTTTAACTTTTGTTCCATCTTAGCCGTAAAGCGTTGGTTATCCACTTTACGCGCATCCGAAAGAATCGCGAAATCGGTAATGCCTAAATCAATGCCAATTGCTTGATGTGTTTTTGGCAGGGGGTGAAATTCGGGGACCTCGCACGTAATGGACACCGAGAAACGACCACTCGCGTGATAATGAATCGTTGCGCGCATAATCCGTCCTTCGAGCGCGCGTGTTTGTTTGAATTTCACGAGTCCTAGTTTGGGTAACTTGATTTTGTTACCGACAATCGCGATATTATGATTCGTATTTTTAGTCGTATAGCTTTGCACGGCGTTTTTCTTGCTTTTGAAACGCGGATAGTTGTTTTGTTTCTTGAAAAAACGCCCAAATGCATCCACAAGCTGTTCACAGGAGGTTTGTAGGGCCACACTATCTACGTTGCGCAACCAGGCTGTGTCGTCCTGTTTTTTCAGTTTTGTCAGCAGTTTAGACATACTGGAGCGATTTAAGCCTTTTCCTTCTTCTTTGTATGTTGTATTCCATAATGAAAGAAAATGGTTATAGACAAAACGACAATGACCGTGCGTTTGATGAATCAACGCTTGTTGGTCTTTGTTCGGATAGAGACGAAATGGGTATGCTTTGTAGATCATGGCGAACACCTCCTTGTTTGCCTTCTAGTTTAACACAAACAAACGTTCTATTTCTACTTTTAAGCACCGCATTCATCACCCACCTACTCGCTCCACGCGTTGAGGAGGGTGTCTTCTGCGAAAAAATGATAAAAAAAGGCTCCCTGTATTCGTAGGGAGCCTTGCGTCATTCATTAGAAGGAGAAGCTTAGTAAGTCTTCGAGTTCCTTATCATTTAATTCGGTCAGCCAATTACTTGACTGAATAAGCTGTTCAGATAAAGCTTGTTTTTCCGTTAGTAACGCATCGATTTTTTCTTCAATTGTGCCCGTCGTCATAAATTTATGCACATGGACAAATTGCGTTTGACCGATACGGTAGGCACGGTCTGTTGCTTGATTTTCAACGGCAGGGTTCCACCAGCGATCGGCGTGAAGTACATGGTTTGCGGCTGTTAAGTTTAAGCCCGTCCCACCCGCTTTTAATGACAGAATGAAAATAGGGAAGTCCCCACGCTGGAAGGATTCGACGAAATGGTCACGCTGCTGCTTCGGCATACTTCCTGTTAGGAACGGCACGTCGATATCATACAGCTCAGAGAAGCAGTGCTGCATTAAATGCCCCATGCCAATGTATTGTGTAAAGATTAAGCATTGCTCACCGTTTTGCACGATTTCGGCACCGAGTGATACGAGACGCTCTAATTTTTCAGAACGATGAATCATATCCTCCGCATTATCAAATGGCTCTTTTAAGTAAAGGGCCGGGTGATTACACAGTTGCTTTAATTTGCCGAGCATTTTTAAAATAAGCCCTTTGCGTTCAAAGCCCGTTAGCGTTTCAAGCTTATGCATCGTTTCTTGAATATAGCTTTCATAAAGAACGGCTTGCTCCTCGGTTAATGGACAATATTCACGCTGCTCAATTTTATCTGGTAGATTCAGTTGAAGCTCTGGATCTTGTTTTGTTCGACGTAATAAGAACGGCTGGATTTTTCGGCGTAGCTGCTCTTTCACTTCATCATTATTATCACGCTCAATTGGCGCGATAAAGTTTTCTTGGAAGCGCGAGAAGCTACCAAGATAGCCTTTGTAAATAAAGTCGAAAATCGCCCATAGCTCAGACAGACGGTTTTCAACAGGCGTTCCTGTTAGGGCAATATGATGTGTACCGCGTAAACGACGAATTGCTTTTGATTGCTTCGTATTCATATTTTTAATATTTTGGGCTTCATCAAGCGTCACATTCGCCCAGGCTAAATCTTCTAGCATCTCAATATCCTGTGTCACCGTACCATACGTCGTCAAAATGATTTGGACATTATCGCGTTCGATCGTTTGCATGAAGTCCTGCTCTTTTAAGCGTTTTGCACCGTAATGCAAATACGTATTCAGAGAAGGCGCAAAGCGTTCTAATTCTTTTTGCCAGTTTCCTAGCACCGATGTCGGACAGATGATAAGCGTTGGTTCTGTCGCCGTTTCGTATACATGCAGTAAATACGAAATAAGCTGAATCGTTTTCCCAAGCCCCATATCATCCGCTAGGCAGGCACCGAATTTTTGCTCACGCATAAATACAAGCCAGTCAAAGCCGACCTGCTGATACGGACGTAGCTCAGCATGCAATGTTTTAGGCAGTGGAATTTCAGGAAGTCCCTGCTTATCAATGATTTTTTGCATATAATCTTTTAGCGAACGCTGTAGCTCAAATTGCAGCACAGGGTCATCTAAATAATCTTCCTCTTCTAATTCAAGTGGAATCGTCAAATCCTTGCCGATATCTTTAAAGAGTAAATCGCGCACCGTCCAGTTTTCGTTTTCGGCTTTCTCCATCAGCTTGCGTATTTCTTGCATCCATGCTGCATCCACGCGAATCCATTCTGTACCTGCACGAATAAACTCACGATTTTCAGCGACCATTTTTTCAAAATCATCCGCGCTGACCTCGTGCCCATCAAGTGATAGCTTCCAGTTGAATGTTAAAATCTCATCCAGACCAGCTGCTGATTTATAGTTTGAGGCAGTAGAGGCGCTTGCCTGTACTTTCATACGTGATTCTTTTAATTCTTTTAGCCAACCAGGCAGAACAATTTCAAAGCCAAGTGCCTGTAAGTAAATAAAGTCGCTACGTAAAAATTCACGCACATCACGATCTGCTAATTTCACATGGATAAATTGTGCATTCGTTAGATTTTCACCATATATTCTTCTCTGTAGTAACTTCAGCATTTGCGATTGCAGCTCACGTACTTGAGCGCTATAGTCGGCCCACTTAGAGGGTAATGCGTTTTCAATGGATAGTGCTTGTTTACGTGCTGGCACAGCCCAGTAGCTCGCTGATTTTTTCGCACGTAGTACGGTTTCTAGTGTCCAATCGCTTTCGCCTTCTTCGGGCTCACTTAGACGTAATGCGACAACGAGTGTATCATCAATTTGTTTATCTTGAAGCGGCCAGCCACCATCTTTAAATAATGGAATCAATGCGTCTAAATCGTCAAAGCGTAAGCCCTCATCGACAAGCTTCTGCGTTAGGGCAAGCTCTAGCAGATGATTGATTTCTTTATCCTCTAACGAAAGGTGAATCGTATCCTCTTTTAATGACACATAATCCCAAAGCGAAGGGCTATACCAATAATTGCCCGCACGTGTTGCCGCATCTAGTACATCTTGGTCATGCAGTGATTTCCCGCTATACGTTGCGAATGGGTGAAGCTGATTAGGGGAGAATAGCTCGATCATTTCAAGTGGTGATAATAAAATCGAATCCTCTGTTGTATTAGCTGTTAAGCCGAAAAAGCCACGCTCATAGCGGAAGTATAAAAAGGGTACCCAGTCCTCCGCTTTTAATGCTGTACCAGTTGAGGCATCATATGCAGAAAGCGAGTAGACATGATTAAATTCTGAGATTTCTAGCATAAATGACTTTAAAAAAGTGCTTGGTACATGCTTTGTCATTGTCATAGCATTAAGTTTCCTTTCTCGATTTCTTCTTGTAAGGCACGTAAACGCTTATAACTTTGTTTTAACGTCGTTACATAATCATTCCAAAATTCATTTTTCGCCGATTTTTTCGCGGCAGTTTTCATCTTTTTCCATACACGAACGGCCTGTTTATAATGCTGACGTGATTTTTGATTCACTTCATTCATCGCAAGCGTATGATAAAGCGGCAGTAGGGCCTCTGGTTTTTGCTCAAGCATATCGCGTAGCCCACAAAGCTCTAAGTAGCTAAGTGAAGAGGGGAAGCGCTGATGGAGGGCAGACCATTCGATATAACGTTCTTTTTTTATTAAATAGCGTGAATACGGCTGAATGCCATACATGCCAGAAGCGGCAAATAGCAATTCATTTTCCTCATCTGTTAAATTAATTTGCTTACAAAGCTCGTTAAATTCATTAACAAATGCGGAACGATAGCGCGTCGCTAGCCATTCATTAATAAAGGCATCGACATGTGGAAGCATCGCGCGCACAATCATCGCAAGCATATCGTCATAGCCGTTACGATTCGCAAAATGTGCTAAATCGGTCCACACAAGTAACTGCTTCGCCTCAATCGACTCAAGCATCGCCGCAAAGTCATCGCGTTTATCAAGCATAATGTAAAACATCGCATACACCGCATTGATGTCGACATCGTCTGCAATATGACGCTCATTTTGTAGCATTAAAAGCTCTGCCTCACGTGAGCGTTTATCCTGAAACATCGATTCCCAGAACAACGTATAAATAGTTAAGCGCTCATCAAAATAGCCTTCCTGGTGCAGCAAGAAGTAATTGACGACCTGCTGTAGGCTCTCATAAAAAGGGTCCAACGCAAAAAGGCGTGATTTATTCGCGCATTGGCGAATAAATTCTTTCATTTTATCTGCCTCATGCTCAATGAAATTAATATAAAATGAGCGAGAAGCTTCTGTTGACGTGCTTAAATGCTTCCACGTATGCGACAATAGCGCAACATGTGTGAAGAGCTGATACATACTGCTCCATTCACGCTCAAGCGGGGTATAGCGGAAAATTTGCTGTTGCATATCTGAAAAAATACTTTCTAGTAAATACGGATTAAGCTTTTGTTGATTGTATAAATTTTGGCGATACACTTGTTGTACAAGCTTTAGCCATGACTCCGGTGTACGTTCTTCATTTAAAAGGCGTAGCTGTACACTTTTTTTGTTCCGAAAATCTTCTAACCACTGCGATAATGAATCGACATATTGATAAAGCGTAAACATCGCTGCTAATTGGTGGCGGCAAGGTTTTTTTGTCGGGCAGTCGCATGATAATTTCTCATCCTCTACGACGATTGTAACCGTCGGCGTACCAGCATCTTGCACAGCAAATTGTAGACGTCCCAATTCAGCGCGGAAGCTGCGTAATTTTACATAGTTGTGGCGTGCTAAGAAGGCAGCACGGCGAACCGTTTCCTCATCCTGTTCATTCGAGGAATCGAGTTCAAGGCTAAGTTCTAGCATTTTATTGCGTAAAAAATCTTCATATAAATGAGCGATTTCTGAAACGTTTGTATTCATGTTTATAATCCCGTCCTCAAAAAAAATCTTTCTCTCCATTATATGCCCATTCAGGTGATGCGTAAATGTTTTCGATTGAAACAACATTTCTTCTAGTTAAAATGTTGGATTTCAATCAGAATATGTGTGAAAACATGTAAATGGTGGTATTATATAAGTAGTCAGAATATTGCAATAGGACAGTGCGTGACTTTCCTCATGATTCATCCTCAATTCTTATTGCAAGATATCGATCACTTAATAGGACTCCGTTAGCATTAAGGATTAATCATTCCTTGTTAAAAGGAGGGGAACAGCATGTTACAAATCCGTCGAATCGAACCGTTCTATACAAAACGCGTAGGGGACCGTTTAAAACTTGTGTTTGCCTATCAATATTTCTCCGTGTTAAAAGATGATGAGTTATTTAATTTTATTCCAGTCGAAGGGAAAGAGATTATTATTAATCTCAAAACGCTACAAGTCGAAAACTTATCCGATGTTTTCGTTTTTCAACGAGGTAGCCGCTTTATCCGCCTACCGTTGTATCAATTATTGCTCGTCTCTAACATCCATGATCATCTTCAAAAGATTTTAGATGACCTAGAGCTGAAAAAAGAGCAGAAAGAGGCACGCGCAGCGGCACACTCAGAGTTTGAGCTGTTGTTTAATGAAATGGAAAACCAAAATCGCCTCCACTTAATTGATGTAGCGCTCGATCGTCGGGATAAAAATTTATTTGATGACTTAACCAACATGCGTTAAAGGAGCGATTGACATTTTAAAAAGTTACTACAGTCAATAACAGGCATCTATGTAATCGCTCATAGATGCCTGCTTTTTTGTCGAAAAAAAGGTCACTGTGCCGATAGTAGAAGTAGGACAAAGAAGGGAGGCGTAATGATGAGAATTGGTGCATGGTATGGCCAGGGCATGATGATTTGGGGCAATATGAATCGCCAGTGGAATGCAGCATCGAAGGCGCTTGAACGACTATCAACCGGCTATCGCATAAACCGAGCAGGCGATGACCCAGCAGGACTGGCGATTTCTGAAAAAATGCGTGGCCAAATTAGTGGACTGAATATGGCATCGAAGAATATACAGGATGGCATCTCAATGGTTCAAACCGCAGAGGGTGCGCTTAATGAGACACATGCAATGCTACAGCGCATGCGTGAATTATCCGTGCAAGCGGCGAATGATACGTTGACGGATGACGACCGCGCACGCATTGATGTGGAGTTTCAGGAACTTAAAAAAGAAGTAACACGTATTTCGACGGATACGGAATTTAATACACGCAAATTATTAAATGGTGATAATGCGACGACACCACTGAAAATTCAAGCTGGTGCGAGTGCAGGACAGACAATTGATTTAACGATGAATGATATGAGTGCGGATGCGATTGGCATCACAGACGCGTCGATTGCGACACGGGACGAGGCAGATGCGTCGATTTCCACGCTTGATGCTGCGATTAAAAGTGTATCGATGGAGCGGTCACGTCTAGGTGCGTATCAAAATCGGATGGAACATGCCTATAATGTCAACGTCAATACCGCGGAAAACGTAACAGCCGCCGAGTCGCGTATTCGTGATGCGGATATTGCGAAGGAAATGATGAACTTTACGAAGGCGAATATTTTACAGCAAGCCGCACAATATGCGATGGCAATGCATATGCAGACGGCACAAGGCATGTTACAGCTATTAAAAATGAATGGATGAACGCATAAAGTGCTTTTGAAAGGGAATATTCTTACAAAAGCATTTTTTCATTGCATAATACAAACGAATAAAATAAAATAAAAGTGTATAAATATACATTAAACAACATGATATTTCACTAATAATAGTAAAAAGTTCAAAAAAATGGCGTTAAAGCAACGTTTACTAGCGAGAATCGTCAATTGAAATATGTATATATATGCTGTTGTGTATACGTTATTTATTCATAAATGCTGTATATTACTTAAAAATATTGAATAATACACTCATTTTAATGTAAAAATATTAATTTTTATGTAGACAGATGAATAAAAATAAACTATAATTCATATATAATAAATATTCGAAAAAAGAATTCCGAGAGGGGATAGCGAGACATGAAGAAATGGTTAGCAGCATTCTTATTAGTCGTTGTAACTGCAGCACTTGCAGCATGTGGCGGCGGGGATGATAAAAAAGATTCACAAACAACACTTGAAAAAGTAAAAGAAGAAAAAACATTAGTAGTAGGAACAAATGCAGGTTATTACCCATTTGAAATGTTTGATAAAAACGGCAAAATGATTGGTTATGACATGGACGTTGCGCAAGCTATCGCTGATAAAATGGGCGCAAAATTAGAAGTAAAACAACTTGGCTTTGAAACATTAATTCCATCATTAAATGCTGGTAAAGTCGATTTAGTCTTAGCGGGTATGACAATTACCGATGAACGTAAAAAGACAGTTGAATTCGCGGATTCATACTATACAACAGGTCAGGCAGTAATGGTCGGCAAAGACAGCACAGCAAAAGAAATTAAAGATATCGATAAAAAAGGCAATAAAGTAGCTGTTCAAATCGGTACAACAGGTGCAATTGTTGCAGCAAAAGAAATCAAAAACGCAACAGTTCAAGAATTTGAAGATTTCCCAACAGCAGCAATGGCTGCACAACAAGGTAAAGTTGCAGCGGTTGTCTATGATGAGCCAGCAATCCAAATCTACGAATTACAAAACAAAGGTAAAGTTGTGAAACTAGATGGCTTACTTGCAGCGGATGATCTTGGTATCGCAGTGAAAAAAGGCGACACAGAGACAGTTGACTTTATCAATGAGTACTTAAAAGAATTTAAAGGTTCAAAAGAAGAAAAAGAACTTCAAAAGAAATGGTTCAACAATGCTGATTGGATGAACAATGTAGACGAAGAATAATCATTTTTAGTTCATAGACTTTTGACGAGAAGAAGGGATGAGAATCCTTTCTTTTTCGTTTTTTTATTATAAGAAGGTTTCGATTATAGGAGGTTAATGTATTGAGTAGCATGTCTTGGGACTGGAGCGTTGTTTCTGATAACTGGGAAGTATTGATGTTAGGCGCTTGGTTCACGATTAAAATTTCATTTATAGCCCTGATTTTTAGTTTGCCAATTGGTATTATTGTAGGCTTCGGTCGAATTGCGAAAAACCCTGTCATTCGCTTTTTAGCTGGAGCATATGTTGAGATTATGCGTGGTGTACCACTATTAGTTTTATTAATGTGGATTTATATTGGTTTAGGTGATGTTGTAAACGTTGAGACAACGGTTGCAGCAGTCATCGGTTTAGCAACATTTAACGGTGCCTTTTTAGCGGAAATTTTCCGTGCAGGTGTCCAAGCAGTGCCAAAAGGTCAAATGGAGGCAGCGCGTGCGAGCGGTATGACGAGTGCACAAGCGATGCGCTACATTATTTTACCGCAAGCAGTTCGTCGCATTATGCCACCATCTGCCTCACAGTTCATTATGTTAATTAAGGATTCATCTTTAATCTCTGTTATTGGTGGCGTTGACTTAATGCTAAAAGGTAAAAACTTAGTTGCAACAACATTAAAACCATTAGAAATTTATACGGCGATTGCTGTCATTTATTTCATCATGACGTTCGTGCTATCATTAGTTATTCGTTACTTCGAAAAACGTATGATGGATAAAGAGCAGTAGGAGGTAAACATCATGATTTCAATTAAAAACGTCAATAAAAGCTATGGTGACCACCATGTGCTAACAGATATTAATTTAGAAGTACCAAAATCAAACGTTATCGCGCTTATCGGGCCAAGTGGTGCCGGTAAATCAACGCTTATTCGTACGATTAATGCACTTGAAACGATTGATAGCGGCGAAATTATTGTCGATGGTATTTCCATCCATGATAAAAAAACAAACATTAACAAAGCACGTACGAATATTGGCTTCGTATTCCAAAGCTTTAATTTATATCCGTTTAAAACGGCACTTGAAAATGTCACGATGGCCCCAATGAAAGTAAAAGGCTTATCGAAGGAAGCAGCAGAAAAGCGCGGTAAGGAATTACTAACGCAGCTTGGTTTAGGAGATAAATTTGACGCTTATCCAGGTCGTCTATCAGGCGGTCAGCAGCAGCGTGTCGCAATCGCACGTGCCGTTGCGATGGACCCAGAAGTTATGCTATTTGACGAGCCGACATCAGCACTTGACCCAGAGATGGTAAAAGAGGTGCTTGATGCGATCCGTAGTTTAGCAGATGCCGGTATGACGATGGTCGTCGTGACACATGAGATGGGCTTTGCAAAAGAGATTTGTAATGACATCGTGTTTATGGCTGAGGGTAAAATTGTCGAAGTAGCACCACCATCTGAATTCTTTACAGCACCAAAGACTGTGCGTGCACAAGAATTTTTAAAAGCAGTATTAAATCATTAATCTGTGACAAAAGAGGAGGCTGGGACATACGTATAAAAACAACCGTTCATATGAGCATAAGAAAAGCCGGAATCGCGCTGTAGCGCGGTTCCGGCTTTTCGTTGCGAACGCTAAAAAGAAAAATGACGTGTTTTGTCCCAGCCTCTTTTTTGTGCTAAAAATTTGATGTGCCGTACCAGCCAACTTGACAGAATGAAGTATTTGTATTTCTCTTTACGTCATATAATTGTATAATAAGGACAAATTCAAAAAACGTGTTTAAAAGCACGTCATTTATAAGGAAAAGAAGGATTGATTGACTCATGTCATTAACATTAAATAGCGAAGCAACACAACTTCGTATCTCTGGAATTCGTGAATTTTCAAATCAACTAGTAGATTACCCAAATGCCTTAAACTTAACAATTGGCCAACCAGATTTTCCAACGCCTGAAGCTGTGAAGCAAGCTGGTATTCGTGCGATTGAAGAAAATAAAACATCGTACTCTCCGAATGCCGGTTTGCTTGAATTGCGTCAAGTGACGGCGGCGTATTTCAACGAACGCTACAATTGCAATTACAACGCAAATGAAGTGCTCGTAACCAATGGTGCAACACAGGCGATTGACGCGGTATTACGTACGATTATCGAGCCAGGGGATGAAATCATCCTATCTGCACCAATGTATGCAGGTTATGTTCCAATGATTGAATATGCAAAAGCAAAACCTGTATTTTTAGACATCACGGAAACAAATTTTGAGCCAGAAGTCGATGCCTTAAAAGCATTGATTACGCCAAAAACGAAAGCGATTTTATTTAACTTCCCGTCAAATCCAACCGGTGCAACGGTAAGTCCAGAACGTATGGATGCGTTAGCTGCGTTTTTAGCAGAGCAAGATATTTATTTAATCTCCGATGAAATTTATAGTGAAATCACATTTGAAGGGGAATATCGTTCATTTGGTAGTTACCCTGCACTGAAAGATAAGCTATTCTTAATTTCGGGGTTATCAAAATCACATTCGATGACAGGCTGGCGCATTGGCTTTATCCTAGCACCTGAAGCATTGACGGATATTACGGTAAAAGTAAATGCCTTCAATATTTTATGTGCAGCGGTACCAAGCCAGTACGCAGCAATTGAGGCACTTACAGGCTCAAAAGACGCGCCAATCGCGATGACAGCGTCTTATAAAGAACGTCGCGACTACATTTATGGTCGTCTAGTAGAGATGGGACTTGAAGTACACAAGCCAAATGGTGCGTTCTACATTTTCCCTTCTATTAAACAATTTGGCATGAGCTCTCATGAATTTGCGACACGCTTATTAAAAGAAGCGGGCGTTTGCGTTGTACCGGGCGCTGTATTTGCGGCAGAAGGTTATTTACGTATTACGTATGCTTATGCATTTGAAACATTAGTTGAAGCGATGGACCGCCTCGCTGCATTTGTTGAAAAAGTACGCGCTGAGCAAGCATCACACTAATTATCGCAACCCAAATCGACATTTAGACGTTCTAAATGTGAAGAAAACGCCTTCAAAATGTATTTCAACTGTATAACAATACGGATGTTTCTATGTTTTTGAAAGGTATTTATGCTATTCTTACTTTTAGAGATAAATTCCAAAAATAATAATAATTAATTTTATAATCAATGAGGTGCTATACATGATTTATGCAGGTATTTTAGCAGGTGGTAAAGGAACTCGTATGGGTAACGTACCAATGCCTAAACAATTTTTAACATTAAATGATAAAGCAATCATCATCCATACATTAGAGAAATTTATTCTAAACAATCGTCTAGATAAAATTTTCATCGCGGTACCAAAAGATTGGGTTCAATACACACGCGATCTTGTGAAAAAACATCAACTAGATTTACCAAAAGTTGAAGTAATCCAAGGCGGCGCAGACCGTAATGACACAATCATGAATGTCATCGCAGCAATCGATAAGCAAAACGGCTTAAACGACGACGATATTTTAGTAACACATGATGCCGTACGTCCATTCTTAACACACCGCATCATCGAGCAAAATATCGATGCAGGTCTTGAATTTGGTTCAGTTGATACAGTGATCGAAGCTATCGATACAATCGTTGAATCACAAGACGGCGAATTTATTACACAAATTCCAGTGCGTAGCCATATGTTCCAAGGCCAAACGCCACAAACATTCAACATCAAAAAATTACAAGAGCTTTATAATAGCCTGTCTCAAGATGAAAAAGAAATCTTAACAGATGCATGTAAAATCTTCGCAATCAAAGGTGAGAAAGTTAAATTAGTACGTGGTGAAAGTTATAACATTAAAGTGACAACGCCTTACGATTTAAACGTGGCGAATTCAATTTTAAAAGGAAGTTTAGATAAATAATGATTAACCAAATTTATCGATTAGTATCTGCTCGCCAGATCGAAGTAACTTATAAGGACCGTGCAATTTCTTCTGACCACGTCGTTGTACGTCCAACTCACCTTTCAATTTGCGCTGCAGACCAACGTTACTACACAGGAACACGCGGCGAAGAAGCGATGAAGAAAAAATTACCGATGGCATTAATCCATGAAGGTGTAGGGGAAGTCGCTTACGACCCAACTGGTGAATATGCAGTCGGCACAAAAGTTGTTATGGTACCGAATACACCAACAGAGGAAGACCCATATGTAGCAGAAAACTACTTACGCTCTAGTAAGTTCCGTTCTTCAGGCTACGATGGCTTCATGCAAGATTATGTGTTCTTAAATCGTGACCGCTTAGTCGTATTACCAGAAGATATGAATATGGAAGTAGCGGCATTTACAGAATTAGTAACTATCGCTACGCATTCAATCGCTCGCTTTGAACGCAAAGCAATTAAACGCCGCGGTACATTTGGCGTTTGGGGCGATGGAAACTTAGGTTTCATCACATGTCTATTATTAAAATACATGTACCCAGACTGCAAAGTAACCATCTTTGGTAAAACACAATATAAATTAGACCACTTCTCATTCGTTGACGAAAAAATCTTCATTAACGAAATCCCTGAGGACTACATGGTAGACCATGCATTCGAATGTGCTGGCGGTAAAGGTAGCCAATACGCAATCGACCAAATGATCGACCACGTACATCCTGAAGCAACACTTTGCTTATTAGGTGTAAGTGAATATCCTGTAGAAATCAACACACGTATGGTCCTTGAAAAAGGCTTAACACTTGTTGGCTCAAGCCGTAGTGGTGCTGTTGATTTCCAAAAAACAGTGGATCTTTATAAAGCACATCCTGAAATTCCTGAGTACTTATCGACATTAGTTGGATACACACAAGAAGTGACATCTGTTAAAGACATTATCACTGCCTTTGAAAGTGACTTATCTAGCTCATGGGGTAAGAGCGTCATGTTATGGAAAATCTAAAAAAGACAATCCAATATACAATCCAAAGAATCTATAAAGCAATTTATAGATTCTTCTATTTCGTTTTAGAGCAAAAATCGATTGATGAGAAAAAAATTGTCGTCTACACCTATCGCTCGAATCAGCTAGAGGGCAATCTAAAGGCCGTCGTGCGTGAAATCCAAAAGACGCATCCGGAAATGCATATCGAAATACGCAAGGCACCTAAGCAAATGGGACTTGCGTTATTTAAAGAGCTTCCGGCTATCGCTAATGCAAAAATGGTGTTACTAGACGATTATTTCTTACCGGTTTATCTAATAAATCCACGTAAAGAAACAAAATTCGTTCAATTATGGCATGCAGCAGGTGCATTTAAAAAATTCGGGTATAGTACGAAGGATACGAAATTTGGACCGTCCTCACAGTATTTAAATATTGTGCCTGTCCATATGCATTATTCGCATGTCTATGTATCATCAAAGGCGGTCGTACCGTATTACGCAGAAGCGTTTAATATGTCGGAAAATCAAGTGTATCCACTAGGGATTCCGCGTACGGACCTACTCGGTGAGGAAGTTGTGCCGAGTGATGCATTAACACCGGTTCAACTAGAGCGCTGTAAAGTATTGATTGCGCCAACGTATCGTGCGAAAAGTGGCCAAAGTGAGTCGAACCTAGACTGGCTCGCTGTGCTACAAACGATTGCACCGCAATTAGCGCCCCATATTCAGCTTATCGTTATGCCGCACCCGTATTCGGACCGTACTGAGTGGAGTGTGTTGACACAATTTGATAATATCGTGCTCGATTATCAGCACCCATTAAATGAATGGATGCCAATAGCAGACGCATTTATTACGGATTATTCATCAGCGATTTTTGAATTTGCATTATTCGAACGCCCACTTGCACATTACGTGCCAGATTTAGCGGAGTATACAGCAAGCAGAGGGCTTTATCGTCCACTTGAAGCTATTTCGGATGGTACGATTTTACAAGAACAACACGCGCTTGTTTCTTGGATTAACAACCGCAAGAAAAATGAACAGTATGATACATCGCGTATGGTGGAGTTTAATTTCAGCCACACAGAGGATGTATCGAAAAAAATCGTACAACATCTATTTGAATCCAATTAAGGATGATTTTGTTTCGAAAAGAGGTAGACAAATGGCAACAAAAAAGAAGAAAAAAGAATCGTTTAAGAAAAAGTTAGACCGTAAATTTAAAAAAGAAATTTTCCAAGCGATGTATAAAGGTTTCTCGATGCTCCCAATTCAAAAAAATAAAGTATCGATTCTATCAGATAGCCGTAAAGATTTAAGTGATAACTTCCAAATGGTTTATGATGAGTTACAACGTCGTGAGAACTATAAGTATTACTTTTTATTAAAACCAAGTGTGAAAAAACGTAAACGCTACATTGAAATTATTCAATTAGCGTACAATATCGCTACATCAAAAGTTATCATGCTCGATGACTTTTACCCAATGATTTATCCACTGAAAATCCGCAAAGGTGCCGATTTAATTCAAATTTGGCATGCAGTTGGGGCGTTCAAAACGTTCGGCTTTAGCCGTATGGGTAAGCCAGGTGGTCCAAAGCCAACGTCTGTATCGCATAAAAACTATACAAAAGCGATTGTAAGTTCAAAATATGTCGCACCGTTTTATGCAGAGGGCTTTGGTATCGACGAATCAAAAGTTGTGGCAACAGGTGTGCCGCGTACGGATGTATTTTTCGATGAGCAATACAAAGCAGATAAACAAGCGATGATGTACGGAAAATATCCAGAGCTTGAAGGCAAGCATGTGACATTATATGCGCCGACATTCCGTGGTAATGGCCAAACAAGTGCCCACTTCCCACACCATATGCTTGATTTCGATAAATTATATGCGTCACTTGGCGAAAACGATGTGTTCTTAATTAAAATGCATCCATTCGTTAAGAAGAAATTTAAAATTCCAGTAGAATATCGCGATAAAATTAAAGATTTCACAAAATATCCTTCTGTTAATGATATTTTATTTATTACCGATATTTTAATTACCGACTACTCATCTGTTTGCTTCGAGTTTGCGTTATTAAACAAACCGATGATCTTCTTCTGCTTCGACTTAGAAGAATACGTGGCATCACGCGATTTCTACGTATCCTACGACGAATTTACACCAGGAGATGTCGTACGTAATACCGATGAGCTTGTTGCGTCAATGAACAAACATCGTGCAGACGAGGTAGTCGATTTAACGGAATTCACCGATAAATTCTTCGATGATTTAGATGGTAAGTCTACTGAACGTGTAGCACAGCTTGTTATCGATTGTATGAACCGCAAGTAGGAGTGAGAAGCGATGACAAAACGCACAGTATTTATGGTTGTATGGGATGTAGATGTTCATAAGGGCGGCATCAATAGTGTCATGTTCCGTCGTACCCATATGTTTAATAACGAGCGCTACCGCAGTCATATCGTGACGTTCGATGATAAGCAGTATGGCTATGCGGAGGTTGAAAAACAGTTGCATGACGACGGTCGACTTGATAGCGAAGCTTCTATTATTAATGTCTATGATTATTACCGCAAGAAAATGACGCGCGATAAAAATGTCAGTGACGAGGACCGCGAGCATTACGAGCAGCTTCATAAGCGTGAAGAAAAGGGCTATAAAATACAGGATGATGAGCAGGCGACGCTGTACTTTTTAAATGGCCAGTTCGTAAAGCATAAAAAGTGGGATACGAACGGACAACTTGCAAGCATTGATTACTATTATTCAAATACGCGTGTCATCGCTTATACCGAGGAGTACCATCCTGAGGGCTATTTGATTCGTAAATCGACGTACCACCCGAAAAACGGGGGGCTCAATCAGATTTTACATTATACGCCGGATGGTCATTGCTACTTAGCGCGCTGGTTTAATTCAGGCACAGGCAAGCAGCAGCGTATTGTGTTGTTTGGCACCGATAAAAAAGAAGTTGTGTCATTTGAAAATAATACGGAGTTTCACGCATATTTCTTAGAAGAGCTTGCAAGGGCTGAGGATACGAAGCCATACTTTATTTGTGATGGTCCTGGTTCTGCGACGAAGCTTCAAAAGATGTCGCCATCACTTGCGCATCGGATTTACGCCATTCATACAACGGTGTATGAAGAGCCATTTACGCAGGGGAGCGAGCTGAAGGACAATCATAAGCGTTTATTTGCGAATAAAGAAGCGCATGTACCGGTTGTCGTGTTAACCGAGCATCAAAAAGCCGATTTAGAAGCGGATTTTGGCGATAACTTTGATTATCATGTCATTTCACATGCGATGAATGTGCGCCAAAATGTAGTAGAGAAGAAGCCATTTGTTGCGTCGATTGTTAGTCGACTAGCACCTGAAAAACGTATCCATTTAGCGATTCGTGCATTTAAATTAGTTGTGCGAGAAGAGCCGGATGCGATTTTGAATATTTATGGTACAGGTGATGAAGAGCCTGAGCTACGTAAGCTGGTTCGTAAATTAAAATTAACGAATCATGTGTTCTTCAAAGGCTATACGACCAATGCGGATGATGTGTTTGCAGAGTCGCAATTTACGATTATTACGTCGCTTTATGAGGGACAATCACTTGTCGCGCTAGAGGCGTACGCAAATAAAACAGCGGTTGTCGCATTTGACATTAACTACTTAGTAGAAGAAATGTACGATAATCCGAAGCTCGCATCGATTGTACCAGATGGCGACAAGGAAGCCTTATCGGATGCGATGATTGAATTATTTAAAGACCCAGCGCGTGCAAAAGCGATGGGTGAGGCAGGGCATGAACTTGTCAAAAATCACTATCATTTTGTGGATCAGTATAAAAAATGGGATGCCTTATTTTCAGAACTAGCAGCAAAATAATCGCTTTAGCTGAAAAAAAGCATCGATGGAGTGCAGGAAAGTCATTTTTCCGCACTTTTTTTAGGCCATTTTTTTGTGTTGGCGCATGTTATTGAGTACAAGCTCGTCAGATGATAGATTAGGTATAGAAGAAGTTTCACCAGCTTCTTCTACCTTAACCCATTCACTTTTTTCGAAAGAAAGCGCATATCCCGGCGCTTTTTTTTCGTTTGTTAGAAATCAATCCATCGTTCTTTTACGCAAAACGGTTGAATTTTTTTAGAATCGTGATAGAATAAATGACTAGATGACCGGATTAGGTTTCTGGTCAGTTTTAGAGAAAATACGAGAGAGAGAGTTGAGTGACATGGATCGCCGTACAGAAATTATCGAAGCAGCACGTCAGTCATTCACTTTATTTGGCTATAAAGCAACGACAATGGACCAAATCGCAAAACTTGCAAAGGTCGGTAAGGGCACGATTTATACGTTCTTCAAAAACAAGGACGTATTATTCGAACATATTGCGCTTCAAATGGTTGCAGAGATGAAGCGAGAGGTAGAAGCGGTTATTGATCATGACCTACCATTTACGAAAAATGCACATCATGTGTTAATGAAAATTTTAGAATTTCGTGAGATGCATAAGCTTTATGCCAAATTAATTGAAGAAGAGAAATCAATGAACACACCAGAAGTTCATACGATGATGACGAAGATTGAGGATGCGCTGCTATCGTTCTTAGAGGAGCGAATCGAGTATGCGGTGTCAAAAGGTGAAATGGTCGCAAATGATACGCGATTAGTGGCGTACTTGTTGCTGAAAGCTTATCTTGCAGTTGCCGTTGAATGGTCAGATTATCATGAAAATGAGCTGACAGAAGAGCAAATTATTGAGCTTTTCCAAGGTACGATTTTTAGAGGGCTTACACCCTAATCGTATTTTTTTGCTCAAAAATGACTAATTCAAGAAATGGGTCAGTTGGTATTTCCGAATATAAAATAAAGGAGGGTCACATGCATGTTTAAAGAAGAATGGAAGCAGATTTTTTCAAATAAAATGCTCATGATTTCATTAGCAGCCATTTTATTTGTTCCAATCATTTACGCAGGCATGTTCCTATGGTCTTTTTGGGACCCGTATGGCAAATTAGATAAAGTACCTGTTGCTATCGTCAATCAAGACGTTGGGGCAAAGGTAGAAGGCAAAGAATTAACAGTCGGTGATGACTTAGTCGATGAATTGCTGAAAGATAAAAGTTTAGATTTCCATGAGGTAACAGAGGAACAAGCGCAAAAAGGGTTAGATGATCGAAAGTATTATATGACGATTGAAATCCCAGAAAACTTCAGTGAAAATGCAGGAACTTTATTAGATAAAGACCCTGAGAAAATGACACTGAAATATAAACAAAACCAAGGCTTAAACTTCTTGGCATCGCAAGTTACTAATTCAGCGATGGAAAAAATTCGTACGAAAGTGAATACAAAAGTAGCCGAAACGTACTCAGAGCAATTATTCGATAACATTAAAAAAATGAGTGATGGCTACGGTGACGCTTCAAAAGGTGCGAAAAAATTAAAAAATGGTTCTAAAAAATTAGCCGATGGGACAACGGATTTACAAGACGGTATTCTTCAATTGAAGGATGGCTCGATCCAACTGAATACAGGCGCTGCAGATGCGGAATCAGGTGCTACAGAGCTACATAGCGGGATCGTTTCAGCAAAAGACGGTGCACTTCAACTTGATACAGGGATTGGCTCTGCGAAAGATGGCTCCAATCAATTAGCAACAGGGATTACATCAGCGAAGGATGGCTCACAACAATTAGCGGATGGTGCAACATCTGCAAAATCAGGCTCTGAGCAATTAAATACAGGAATTACGTCAGCGAAAGACGGTTCACAACAGCTAGCAGACGGTGCTACTTCCGCGAAGGACGGTTCGAAGCAGTTGAAAGACGGCATCGGTTCAGCCAAAGATGGCTCACAACAGCTAGCAGACGGTGCGAAATCTGCAAAATCAGGGTCTACACAATTGAAAGACGGGATTAACTCTGCGAAAGATGGTTCACAACAACTAGCAGACGGTGCAAAATCAGCAAAATCAGGTTCTAAAAAACTTGAAGACGGTGCAAAATCAGCGACAACAGGTTCTGAAAAAGTAGCGGATGGTGCAAAAAAAGTAGCAAGTGGTGCTAGTGACTTAGCCGATGGTGCAGGTCAGTTCCAAGATGGCACACAGCAATTAGCCGATGGTGCGACAAAGCTTCAAAAAGAAGGGACAGGTAAGCTTGTCACATCACTTACCGAACAGCAGCCACAAATCAATGAATTGAATAAAGGTGCAACTGATTTATCAACAGGATTAAATACTTTAAATGAAAAAATCCCGTCTCTTGCAGATGCGGCCAATCAATTAGCGATAGCATTAGATGCGGTTCCAACATCAACAGATGAGACAGCACCACTGAAAGATGCAGTCGAAAAAGCAAATGCGGTCACAGCAGATGGCGCACAAACAGCAGCCAATGCAGACGCAAGTGCACAAGCATTAGTTGATCAAATTAATGCCTTAGAAATAGACGAAAGTCAAAAAGCGGCATTACTTGAAGCGGCAAATGCGACAAAGGATGCCACAGCAAAAGCAGCGACTGCAGCGAACTCAACAGCCGATGCTCAAAAAACAATTTCTGATACAGCAAGCAATCTACCATCAAAAGCGGACGTAACTGAAAATGCGAAAGCATTATCAAAAGCTGTTGCGGAAGGTTTAAATGGTACAGAGCAAACAGTCGGAATTAAAGGCGCTGTGAATCAATTAGCAGCAGGCTCAGATGAATTAGCAGCAGGAACAACGAAACTTGCAGACGGCTGGGATAGCTCAATTGCTGGCGCTAATGAATTAAATGATAGCGCGAAACAATTAGCAAGCGGTGCCACTGAATTAAACAGTAAAGTGCCTGAATTACAAAAGGGCGCAAGTGAATTAAGTGACGGCGCTTCAGCAGTCGCAACCGGCGCGACCGATTTAAATAGTGGCCTTAGAAAACTTTCAACAGGTGCAACTGATTTAAATAAAGGTCTCGGTACACTGGCAACCGGCGCGACTGATTTAAATGGCGGCCTTGGTCAACTTCAAACAGGTGCGACAGATCTTAATAAAGGTCTCGGCACACTGGCAACAGGTGCGACTGATTTAAACGGTGGCCTTGGAAAGCTTCAAACAGGCGCGACCGACCTTAACAATGGTCTCGGTACACTGGCAACAGGAGCGGGCGACTTAAACAATGGTTTAGGTCAACTCCAAACAGGTTCAAACGATTTAACAACTGGCTTAGGTCAGCTCACAACAGGTGCTAATGACTTAAATGGTGGTCTAGGTCAATTACAAACAGGTGCAGGTAACCTACAATCTGGTATGACACAATTAGCAGATGGCTCTGGCTCACTTGTATCTGGTCTTGGTCAATTAGATGAAGGTTCCAATTCACTGAAAACAGGTCTCGGTGATTTACACAAAGGTACAGGAGACTTAGCAGACGGTTCTACGGAACTTGCTGATGGCTCTACTAAATTACTAAACGGTCAAAATGACCTAACAGACGGTTCGAAAGAGCTTCAAACAAAACTTGCAGATGCCAAAGACGAGGCAGATGTCGATGCAGATGAAAAAACATACAATATGGAAGCAGAGCCAGTCGAGCTTGATAAGAAAGAGCAAAACGCGGTAGAAAACTACGGTACAGGCTTTGCACCATACTTTATCTCAATGGGTCTTCTCGTTGGGGCACTTGTTATTACGGTTATTTTCAATGTGACACATCCTGCCGTACAGCCAACAAGCGCAAGTGCGTGGTACTGGAGTAAAACGTCTGTCTTACTTGTGATGGGCTTCTTCCAAGCAATCATCATCGTAACAGTCGTGAAATTATTCCTTGGCCTCCATACAGAAAATCTCTTTGCGGTCTATCTCATGGCGCTTGTCGCAAGCTACACGTTCATTGGACTTGTACAAATGCTCGTATCGATCTTCAATGATGTCGGTCGTTACATTATGCTTGTGTTTATGGTGATGCAATTAACATCAAGTGCGGGTACATTCCCACTTGAAATGCTACCAAGCTTCTTCCAAAAATTAAATACATTCATGCCAATGACGTATTCAATTCAAGGATTTAAAGCAGCTATTTCAACAGGCGATATGCCGTTCTTCTGGAAAAATATCGCGGTACTTGTTGTCGTAGCAATCGTAGCTTATGCGATTACATTTATGTACTTCCTATTAGTATTTAAAAAACGCCATAGTGCGGTAAAACAATAATTTATAATAGAGTGAATCCATTATATTAGGTATTCACTCTATTTTTTTGCGATAAAATAGTCTTTTGTAATTTATTTTTGTAAAATATTTGGAAATATGTTTTACTTTAGTTATAGATGGGTAAAAGGAGGGTTTAAATATGAATCAAATTGACGCATTAGTATTGGCTGCGCCATATATTCATCAAATTTTACGTGGAGAAGCGATTGTTGCAGTCGCAGATAAAAAAAGCGACACGATTGTTAAATATTTCGCAGGTCGTAATGTAGATTCAGGCTATGTGGATGGGCAGACGGTAAATCCACAAGACAATAATGTATATACGGCATTTAGTGGTCGTAATGCCGATGTGTATATCGACAAAAATGTTTATGGTGTTGCGATTAATGCCTTTGCATTTCCAGTACGCGAAGGACATGAAGTAGTCGGTGCATTAGCGATTGGTTTACCAGTAGAGCGCGAGGAAAAAATTAAAGGCTATTTAGAGCAAATTAATAAGATTGTGTCCAATCTTCAAGACAATGTGCACACGATTGCATCGCACTCAGAAGAGCTTGCGGCATCGAGTGAAGAAGTCGCCTCGCAAGCAGAGCATGCACTTGAAAATGCGGCGCAAACGAATGCAATTACGGGCATGATTAAAGATGTGTCGCGTCAGACGAATTTACTTGGCTTAAATGCGTCAATTGAAGCGGCGCGTGCAGGACAATACGGCGCTGGCTTTAATATTGTGGCACAAGAAGTCCGCAACCTTTCAGAACAAACGGCAAAATCAACGGTTCAAATTGAAACAGTTATTCAACGAGTGCAACAAGATTTGTCAAAACTGCAAGCAAATATTGAGCAAATTTCAACAGCTTCTGAAGAGGAAGCAACACTCGTACAAAATTTTAGTCATGTAATTGAAGATTTACACCGTTTAAATGATGAGCTGACGAATTTCTTTAAAGAATCAGCAGTGATGTAACAAAAAAGCACTCAACAGCCTGTTGAGTGCTTTTTTCCTCTTTTTAATTTAATGCTCGCTTAAATCTGATTTCACTTTCGTTGTAGAAATACCATCTGTGCGCGGAAGATAGATGACTTCGCAGTATTCTTTTAAGAAGTCAAATTCACCCTCCCAGTCATGACCCATGACGAACGTATCGACGTCGTATTTTTGAACGTCTGATATTTTTTGCTCCCAGTTTTCTTCTGGAATCACGAGGTCCACGTAACGGATGGCCTCTAAAATCTGTTTGCGTTGCTCAAACGGGTAATACGCTTGCTTATGCTTCATCGCATTAAACTCATCTGTGGAAATGGCAACAATTAGCTTGTCACCGAGGGCTTTCGCACGACGCAAAAGATTTATATGTCCGACATGCAGTAAATCGAATGTTCCGTATGTAAGAACGGTCTTCATTTACAAATCACTCCTATTTCAGTAAGTAGTCTACAAGCTTTTGTGCGGTATGACCGTCTGAGTAGCAATTCCACTTTGCAGCAAATTGCTCAACCTGTGGTAAATCAAAGTCCATATGCATCAGTGTGTGCACAAGCTCCTCGTCGCTATCAACGACGGGACCTGGCACAACCTGGTCATAGGAATCCCAAAAACCGCGGCTCATTTGGTACTGTTCTAAATCATATGGGTAAAAAATTTGTGGCTTGCCAAGAAGTGCAAATTCGTACGGAATCGATGAATAATCACTCACCAAGTAATCGGTGACAAGCAGCAAATCGTTTACGGATAATTTGTTTGCTACATTGATAATATATGGATGACGGAAGGCATTTAAGTCATGCACGACCGCTGGATGCAATTTAATCACTAATCGATAGTCATCGCCAAGCTGTGATGCAATTTTGACGAAATCGAGTGGGATTTGTTGCTGTGATAATTCATTGTCACGGAAAGTCGGTGCGTACAGAACGACCTTCTTACCGCGCAACTCTGGATACGTGTCGTACACCTTATCCATTGTCTCGTTCTTTGCTTTCTCATCAAAGAAGAAATCAGTACGTGGAATACCTGTGTGTAAAAACGCATTGCTCTCTTTTTGGAATGCTCTCGCAAAAATTTGAGCCATAAACGGTGAGCCAACGACAATCTTATCCATTTCCTCATACACCTTTGCAATACGCTTTATTGCTCTTGGTGTGCGATAAGTCAAGCTTGGGTCGGCCATCCCAAATTTCTTTACGGCACCAGCCGCGTGCCAGAGCTGAATGACTTCCACTTCGTCGTTAAAATGACAGACGCTAAGAATGGCGGCATAGTTGTCGATTAGGACAGTGCGCGCCGTAGCAAGTCGTTTCAAGCCGCGCAAATACTCAAAAGGCTTTGTCGGCTTAAATGAAACAATTTCGCCTACACCAGCGTCTTTAAAAGACGTTTTACATTTGCCGGTTTTTAAAACGACAACATCCTGATAGCCTCGTCGACCAAGTTCTTTCGTGACATATTCGGCATTGTCACCGAAATCACATAAAAAAACGATGTTATTTGTTTTTTTAGACAGCTTAAATGTGTTAAAAAAGATTTTATTGACGATTAAAAAGAGGGTAATGATCCATTCTTTTCTCATACAGTCACCTGTTTTCTAGATAGAATTGAAAACCCTATCGCCTATTATAGCGCAAAATTGAGCTCGATTGAACAAGAGCTTTTCACTAACAAAGAAGCAGAAAAAGGAAATAAGGCTTCAAAATAAGAAATTTACAGTGAAAATGACATGTTTTACAACCCGTCAAAAGGTAGAGAGATTTCGACAAAATTCTCTTTTTTCGCAAGTTTCAGCGAATGTTCTATGTTATACTATGATGTGGATTATTAACCTAATTTCGTGGAATTGAGGAACACTACATGAAAGATTTAATCAAAATCGTAAAAGAGCAAATCAGCTCCTTTTACTTGATTCAGCGTTTGGCAAAGTTCCAAATGCGAATCGATAACAACAACAATTATTTAGGCGTTGTCTGGGAAGTGTTAAATCCAGCAATCCAAATGGTGATGTATTGGTTTGTATTCGGTTATGCAATGAACCGTAATGAACCAATTGATGGCATGCCATATGTCCTTTGGATGCTCGCCGGTATTTCATTCTGGTTCTTTATCAACAAGGCCATTTTAGACGGCTCAAAGTCGATTTACCAGAAGTATAATACCGTCGCCAAGATGAACTTCCCACTATCAGCCATCCCTAGCTACATTATTACAAGCAAATTTTACAGTCATCTAGCGCTCGTTGGAATTATTATGATTGTTTTCTGGTTTAGTGGTTACTTACCAACTATCTATTATATACAGCTTCTATTCTTTATCCCACTAAGCTATTTATTAGCCTTTTCGATTACGCTTTTAACGTCGACATTAACCGTCGTTGTGCGTGATTTACAAATGCTAATCCAATCATTACTACAAGCGATGTTCTTTATCTCGCCAATTTTATGGGATCGTTCAGACAAATTTCCTGACTGGCTAGCGAACATCTTGCAGCTGAATCCGTTTTACTTCCTAGCAAATGGCTACCGCGCCTCATTATTAAACGGCGAATGGTACATCATTACGCACTGGGAGCTAACACTTTATAATTTAGCACTTATTTTCGTGTTCCTATTCTTAGGCGCGAAAGCACACTTCAAGTTCAGAACACGCTTCTCTGACTTCATTTAGGAGGATTTACGGTGGCAAAAACAGTTATTTTAAAAAATGTGACGAAAACGTATTCAATGTATGAATCGAAATCCGAGCAACTCACCGACCTACTTCTTCCATTTAAAAAGAAGAAAGGGCGTAAGTTCGATGCGATTGAAGGCATTACGTTTTCAGTAGAAGAAGGCGATATCGTCGGGCTTGTCGGCATTAACGGCTCCGGTAAATCGACGCTATCAAATATTATCGGCGGCCTCACACCTGCCTCTTCAGGCGAAGTCATCGTTGAAGGGGAAGTAAGTGTCATCGCCATTAAGTCTGGTCTATCCAATAATTTAACAGGTAAAGAAAATATCGAGTTTAAATGTTTATTGATGGGCTATAGTAAAGAAAAAATCGAGGAAGTTATGCCAGCAATCATTGAGTTTTCAGAGCTAGGCGATTTTATTAATCAGCCTGTAAAGCAATACTCAAGCGGGATGAAGGCAAAACTAGGCTTCGCGATTAGTGTCACAGCAGACCCAGATGTTATCGTCATTGACGAGGCATTATCGGTTGGGGACCAAACCTTTACAGACAAATCATTAGCTAAAATGATGGAATATAAAAAACGTGGCAAGACGATTTTCTTCGTCAGCCATAATACAAAACAAGTCGAGAACTTCTGTACGAAAATCGCTTGGATTGAAGGCGGTCATTTACGCGAGTTTGGACCAACCAATACGGTCATGAAAAACTACCGCACCTTCATACGTAAATATAATAAGTTATCTGAAACAGAACAGAAGGCCTTTCGTGATAGCCTTGCCGCAGGACGAAAGCATGACTAAACAAGGGGCTAGCCAATTACTGGCTGCCTCTTTTTAATTGGGGGAACGAACAATGCGAAAAACCATTTTCCTAACGATGTGGAACTTATCAATCAAACCATCGGGCATGAATCGCTCGGTTTTTAAACAAGCAAAACAATTTTTAAAGCATGGCTACCAGCCGGTCATTTTAACGATGGATTTTTCATTTGATTATCCACAAATCACGCGTGAATTAAAGGCATTCGGCTTTATTCCAGACGCAGTGCCCGTGTTGAATGTCTATGATTATTACGCTGAAAAATTTAACGAAAAATCAATGTCTGCCGCACAAAAAGCCTATTACGAAAACAGTATCACGAAGTTTGAAGAGGGCTACTGGGTAGAGGATAATGGCGATACCGCGCGCTACTTTGTCAACGGCGTCTATACGAAATATAAGCGCTGGGATAAAAATGGGCAGCTCATGATCGTCGATGAGTTCGATGACAACCGCGTGCGTACAAGCCGCCGCGAGTTTCACCCGGATGGCTATTTAGCCCGCGAAACACTATATCACCCGGCGAATAATAAACGAAATCAGGAGCGCTACTTTACACATAGCGGCTTTTGCTATTTAACGATTTGGTACAACAATGAAACAGATCGTCAGCAGTCCGTTTTCCTATTTGACCCGAGCTATTCAAAAGCGATGGTCTTCCCGTCGATGAAGCAGCTACAAACTGCGTGGATCGATGAATTAGTAAACCTAGAAGCAGTGAAGCCAATCATTATTGCAGAGCAGCCTTCAACAGTCGAGCGCGTGAGCAATCTTGAACATGACAATGCCAGCCGTATTTATATGCGTCATACAAGTCATGTCGAAAGCTTCGAGCCACTTGTAATGGAGAAGGATGCCGCCATTTTACTGCAGGTGATGCCAAAGGGTTATCCAATCGTCGTGACGACAGAAGCACAGCGCCGCCACCTAGAGCAAACGATTGGCGACCGCGAGAATGTGTTCGTCATGCCGGATTACTTTGAGTCAACGGAGCCAGATGTCGTGCGTGATATGAAAAAATTCGTCTCCGTGTCATCCTATGATGCAGGGCATGCAACGAGTGAGTTAATCGAGGCTTTTAAGGCCGTGGTCGACAAGGACCCAGAGGCGAAATTAGCGCTTTACGGCAAGCTAACGAAGCAGCGTAAAGAAGCGATGAATAAACAAATCGCGAAGCTGCAGCTAAAAGATGCCGTCACTGTACATGGCTATCAATTAAATATTGATGAGGTGCTAGCAGGTGCTGCGGCTAATGTGATTGTGTCAGAATCCGATGGTCAGTCATCGAGCATTGGCGAAGCATTCGCTAACGGCACACCAGTCATTGCCTACAATGTGGCCTTTGGTGCAGCCGAAGCGATTACAGACGGTGAAACTGGCTTGCTTGTTGACGCGCATAATGTCGAGGCACTTGCAGAAGCCATGATTGACATGCTCGATGAGGAGAAGGCGAAGAAAATGGGCGCGGCAGCGAAACAGCAGGCCGAAGCGCGCTACACAGCAGAGCTTTACAGTAAAAACTGGCTTGCGCTGCTTGATCATATCGAGGCATATACGCCAAAAGCGCCGTTAATTTAATAAAGAAGGAATTGTGCATAGAGAACTGACCCACGAAAGTGAGACAAAGAAAAAGACAATATCTTTCAGCTAAATTTGACGGACGCTTTCCTGGGGCATGGCGGAAGCCTCCTCGCTCGCAAGCTCACTGCGGGGTCTTCCACTCATGCTAAGGGCTAGGGCTCCCCTAGGAGTCGCCGTCAAATTCTTATTTACGATCTTTTTTGTATACACCATGCCGTTACCTTTATCAAATGTGATAGTTCATACGGGCGTTATCAGCGGGCGTGTCTTTACAGGACATGCCCATGATAGCGCCTTTTTCTTTGTCTGCTTGCTCATACTCATCTACAATTTCTTCATCTACTGTCTGTTTAGATGCACCTTGGTCTTGTGCGACAAAATTATCTCTCGTCGAATACGCTTTTTTCGTCCAAAAAAAAAACACTTCCAACGATTTTTCTTCGTGAAAGTGTCCTTTTGTTCTTATATTGTTCCAGATGGTTAAGTTATATCCTTATAATGCCGCGGTTACGACGCGTTTAATATCTTCATACACCCATGACCAGCATTGTGATTCGGCGATGTATTTTTGTTGAAGGCCACCGTATAGCGCTTTTTCAGCTGCTGCATAGTCTTCGTCTTCTTTTGGCGGAAGCTCAGCGCGACCATTCACGACTAATAATTGAAGCTCTGGTGCACGAGGACCCCATTTTGCGACAACCTCGCCAGCTTCATTTAATACTAAATAAATCGGAATCGCACGGCCACCATTTGTTAAATAGTTGTCGATTAAATCGGTATCTGCATCACGGAAAGCGGCGCGCATTTCGATACCAGCGGCCTCCGCAATTTTTAGCATGATCGGGTTGTTTAGCATCGCATCGCCGCACCAGTTTTCAGTGATTGCTAAAATTTTATGACCTGCTAAACGCTCCGCAAAGCCGTCATTCGGTACGTCGAACTGGTTATAAATTTTTTCAGTGCCTTCCTTTAAAAAAGGTACGTCCATTTGTGCAATATAGTCGTGCATTGGTAGTGCTTCGTCAAAATATTGTTGTTCAGTTTTCATGATAATTCCTCCCTTTTTCTTTATTGTGCCTGATAGCTGGGAACTTTTACAACTAGAAAACCTCAAGAACTAGACGATATGTAGAGTAGTGAGAATGAAAGAAGGTATAGGAATATGAAAACATGGTTGCTCGCACTTAGTATGATGATCGGCTGCTTTTTATTTTTAGAAATGCCGGCCGATGCCACCGAGAAAAAAACAAATCAAATTGCACAGCTGACGAGCAGCAAGGTGTATATTTACAAAAAAGCAGATGCGAAGGCATCAAAATCAAAGGCGGGGAGTCGCGCAAATCACTCGTATTATGTGCGCCGCGTGGACGGTACATTTTACCGTATCGAGCAGGGTTCTAAAACGATTGGCTGGGTTAAAAAAAGTAATCTAAAGCTGTATAACCGAAAAACGATTTCGGCGAAAAAGGACGTCAAATACATTATTGGCCTACAGAAGGCATATGCCATGCCACTCGCGCGTGACACAGAGGTAGTCTACGATTTGTCACAGTACGTCGCCAAAAAAATCACGATGGTCCAGTACGAAACCATTGGCACCGAAAATTGGTATAAAGGAAAAATGGGCGGTAAATACGTCTGGTTCCCAGAAGATTCGGTGACGATGTACGGCTATGCTGCGATGAATTTACATAAGGCATCCTCCATTTCAGCGAAGGAGATGCGCGCCTTTTTACTGACGAAGGGCAAGACGCCAGACAATATTTTGTATAAGCTGGCACCATCTTTTATTGAGGCACAAAAGGATACCGGCATTAACGCGCAGTTTATGTTTGCGCATGCCATTTTAGAAACAGGCTGGGGAAGCTCGGTCATTGCACAATATAAAAATAACTTCTTTGGCTACCAGGCGTATGATTCATGCCCGGTGACGTGTGCGATGTATTTTCCAAGTGGCACAAAGGGCTTAGATTACTACGCCTATAAAATCCATACGAATTATTTAGCGGAAAATGGCCTTTATTATAACGGTCCGTCTGCGCTCGCGATGAATGTACGCTATGCTTCAGACCGCGCCTGGGCTCAAAAAATCGCCAATCTTATGGAGCAAATGAAACCGTATAATGCTACTGAATATAAAAAGAAAAAAGCGGTGGCGATGACCCTTGCAGCGCCGAAGAACTATGCGCATATTATACCTGAGAAAAAGGAGCAGCCTGTGCATTTTAAAGCGATGCCAACGAATATGACCGCGACAACGAAGGAAATGACAACTGTCTATGCGCTGCCATACACGTACGCGCGCACACTTGGCACGTATGCGGCGAAAAAGAAAATCAAGCTCACAGCCTATCATAGTGATGTGCGCGATGTGGCGATTAGCACGACGAAAATGGCGCGCTGGTACCGCATTGACTATGACGGGACACAGGGCTGGGTGCGCAGTGATCATCTCACAACCAAAACACTTGGCTTTATTACCGAGACGACGACCGCGCATTCAAATGCTGGCTCAAACTATTCGACCGTCTCGAATGCACTCGCCTATTCACCGATTCAATTTGTGCTAAAGGACAATAAAAAGGTCACTAAAAGCGATAGTGCCAAGGCGAAATGGTATAAAGTGTACTTAACTTCAGCACCGAAAAAAGCGGTGTGGGTGAAATCAAACTATATTAAAACGTATTAATGCGGAGACAAAAAACGTGCGACTAGCACGTTTTTTTGTGCAAAATCGCCCCTCAGAGACCGAAAAACGACCCGAAATTGCGTTTTTTAGGAGGGCTTGCGATTCGTTTCATCGTATATATCATGCATTTTTAGTAATAAGTGACAGCTTTTATCATAGAGTTGTTACATGGCGCATATTATCAAATAAGCGCTGTGTCCAAACCCCACTTTTGGCGTTTTCGTTTTGTAGCGCAAAACGAAAATGTGTAAACAATTCCAATGATTTAACTAATATTGGTACACAAATAAATCATTTAGCATGGTATAGTGAAAGTAGATAAGTAAATGGAAGGTGGAAGTTTGATGAGAAATTATTTAAAACCGGCTGCGGCAACCTGTCTTGCGGCAACACTGATGACAGGTCCGCTAACATCGCCTTTACTGGCACAGGCAGCGACAGAGCAGGCTACAACGACAAAGGTGAGCTTTATCGCGCAGGCAAAATCTGCGAAGACACCAATCTATGACAAGGCTGGTGACAAAAAGGTAAAGACGCTTGCAGGGACAGCCTATACGAATGAAATGTTTTATGTGCGCACAAAAACGGTTGTAGCGGGCACGACGTATTATCAAATTACCCGTAGTGCATCGGATGCGGCGACAGCGATTGGCTGGGTGAAGGAGAAGAGTCTGAAGCTAGCTGCATTTAGCTATATGAAAAATGATGCCACCGCAAAAACATTAAATGGCACAGGCATCGCCTATACGCGACCAGGTGGCCAGGCACGTAATATGATGTTCAAAAATTTAAGTGCCTATAAAAATAAAACCTTTACGCCACAGTCTACCGCAAAAGTGGGCAATGAAATATGGTATTTAGGTAAGGTCGATACATATACAGTATGGATTAAAGCAGCGAGTGTGGGGACTGTCGAAGCATCGAAGCCAGAGGACAAGCCGGCTGTGAAGGCAGAGGCAGTGAGCTATGTGGCCAATGCGAAATCAGCGAAGACACCGATTTATAAAGAAGCGGGCGACAAAAAATCTTTGATGCTTGCGGGTACGACCTATACGAATGAAACGTTTTACGTGTATCAAAAAAAGGTCATCAATGATATGGCCTATTTTGAAATTACACGTAAAAAAGACGGCGAGGCAATTGGCTGGGTGAAGGAAAAGAGCCTGAAGCTACAAACGCTTAAAATCATGCCAAATAGTACGAAAACCTTCTATATAAAGGGTACAGGTAAGGGCTATACACGACCAGCCGGCGCCTCGCGTAATGTGCTGTACAAATCACTAGCAGCTTATAAAGACACATCATTTAAGCCAACCTCAAAGGTGAAAGTTGGTACGAAAAACTGGTATACAGCAAAAATTGGCGGCAATACAGTTTGGCTGAAGTCGAGTGATATCACAACGAAAAAGCCTGTGCCACCTACACCGGAGGAGCCGGATACGGTCGTTATTGTGGAGGAAGCCATTGAGGCAGTCGCAAGCATTACGAAAAGTACCGCAAAGGCCATCCCTTCATTAAAGCAGCCAACGAAAACCGTCGCCATTGATGCGGAAGATATCAATGTGACGCAGTTTATCGACAAAAAGGCGACGATTGATGATGCGGTGTACTATGAATTTGCGGATATTGGCTTTGTGGCAGAAGCGGATGTTAAAGTCGCAAGCTACACGAATGAGCAGAACCTAAACGATACACGCACATTCAAGGGGACAGGGCGTGGCTATTCAGTACCAGGTGCGAGCCGAGCAGGTGAAGCGGTGCTATCCACACTTTCGGCACTTGCCAATACAGACTTTAAAGTTGAGCGTTCGGCACTCGTAGATGGCAAGCTGTGGTATTACGGCAGTACCGTCAATGACGTAGACATCTGGACAGCTGCGACAAATACGACCGAAAAAAAAGCGCCAGAGCCCGTGAAGCCAACGTATACGAATGTAAATTTACAGGCGAGTATCGTTAGTGGCACCGTACCGATTTATGCGGATGTTGAAAATCTTGCGAGCGTACGCAATTTATCAGCCGCAGAAAAGGCACAGCGCTATGCGGCACTACGCAAGGCAGTGACAGCGGACGGGGCCGTATATTATGAACTGAGCTATAATGGCGAGGTGAGCGGCTGGGTTTCGGACAAGTATTTAACACTTGAGGAGGAGCCGACTGCCGAGGTAGCCTCGCTCTTTCTAACAGGACAGGGGAAGGCTTATAGTGAAGCGGATAATAAGGGCACGGTCATCTATAGCTCGCTTGATGCGTACCGTACAGAGGGGTTTATTCCAAAAACGTCCCGCACGATAAATAATGTCATCTATTATAACGGTACACTGGGCGGCAAGGCGGTATGGATTTCTTCTGCTCATTTAGCCAATCCCTTTTACGTCGAAAATCTACGGAAAACATCTACGATTACAAAGGCTGAAATGGAAGCCTATTTAGTAAAGAAAAAAGGGACAGCTATTCAATCGAATGCACTGTATAAAGCCATTCCGACGTTTTTAGCGGTGCAGGAGAAATACGGCATCAATGCGCAGTTTATGCTGGCGCATGCGATTTGGGAGACGGGCTGGGGTAGCTCGGAAATTCTGTATTATAAAAATAATGCCTTTGGCTACCAAGCCTATGACTCATGCGCAAAGACATGCGCCATTTACTTCCCGACGATGAATGACGGCGTCGAATACTATGCCGATCAAATCTATCATAAATATTTAAAAGACGGCGCCATTTACAATAATGGCACAACGCCAGCTGGCATGAACGTCAAATACGCGACCGATAAAAACTGGGGTGGCAGCATCGCGCGCTTAATGAATGAAATGAAGGCCTATGACCGCACGTATTACGACAAAAAGGCCGCGTCAACGAATGAACCGGCGCGCATTACTGCACAGTATGATCATATTATTCCGGCGAGTCAGCCACAGCCCGCATCATTCCGTACGATTACCGGCACAGCAACTGTGACGACAGCAACGAAGCTGTATAATATGCCATATGTCAATTCCACACGTGAAATGGCGACCGCTAAAGTAGGGGATACGCTGAATATCGTCGCGTATCACGAGGATGTGCGTGATACGAATGCATCGCGCTGGTTCCGCATTGATTATAACGGCATGCAGGCGTGGGTGCAGTCAGCAAATCTATCCATTCCGAGCATTGCATCGGCGGTGAAGGACAATACCGTTATTTGGAGCGAAGCGGGTACGCCAGCAGCACTGTCAATTGGTATATTAAGTAAAAATACACATATCAATATCATTTTAGATGAAAATGGCAAGGTGATTAAATCAAAAGATACATCTGGTGCGAGTTATATCAGTGTACAAGTGCCTAATTCTACAAAAGTTGGCTGGATTAAAGAAACAGAGCTACGCCTTTTCTAAAAAAACGCTTAAAAGAGATGTACGAGCAATCGTACATCTCTTTTTTTATTCCTATATCATAAGACTTAAAAAACGAGAATATATAAACTTAAAAGTAAAATTAAGTATAGATATACACTGTATTAGTAAATACCTAAAAATGGTAAAACTCGCTGTAAAGGTCTAAAGATATGCAATGAAGGCGAAGTAAAATAGTTCCTAAGACCTTTTATATTGTCCAATATATGTGATGTCGGGTAGAGCTAAAGTATATATTGATATCAAAAACGGTTCTAATCATCTATGAAACGTAGGACTAAATTAAGTATCAAAATGATATATTAAAACGCAGAGAGAAAAAATAAAGGTGGTAAAGAGAAGATGAAAAAATCTTGGAAGATAGTAGCGGCCATGGGGATGGCTACAACAATCATGACAGCACCAATGACAATAAACGGAACGAAAGACGTGCAGGTGGCGCAGGCAGCGACAAAAACGACAGCGATTACCTACATGGGACAAATTGATAATCCAAAAACGGCTATTTATGACGCGCCTGCCGGCAATAAATTCGATACAGTCGATACATTGTATTCAAAAAACAGCTTTTATGTGCATAAAAAGGCTGTCGTCAATGGCGTGACGTACTACCGTATTTCACGAAATGAGAACCCAACATTCGGTGCCATCGGCTGGGTGAAGGCCTCAACAATTAACGTAAAAAAAATGACGGAGCAAAAAAATGTCGTTAAAGCACACCCAATGAACGGGAAAGGCAATGCCTATTCCCGTCCAGATGGTGGCGAACGGAATAGTTGGCATTCATTAAAAGACTATAAAAATCGTCAATTTTATCCGCAGCGTACAGTAAAAGTAAGCACAGCGATATGGTATTACGGAAAAGTAGGCGCGCGTAATGTATGGATTTCAGCGGATAGCCTATCAGAAAAGGTCGATACAGCTGGTGCCACAACAGAGGCGACGAATGTCAGCTATATGGGGATGCTGCATAGCACAGCAAATGTGATCTACAAAACAGCTGGCGGCGCAAAGCTACAAACGGCCGGTACTCTGTATACAGAAAATAATTTCTACGTACATCAAAAGAAAATCGTCAATGGTGTGACGTATTACCGCATCTCACGTAATGAGCGCGCGAGCAGTGAAGCAGTTGGCTGGGTGAAATCCGCTGCGATTGAGCTTGCTTCATTAAAGGCACATGCGAATGTGACGGAAAACTTCAAGCTAACAGGGAAAGGCAATGCCTATTCACGCCCAGCAGGTGGCGAGCGCAACATCTGGCATTCACTAAAAACTTATAAAAATACAAACTTCCGTGCGAAAGAAACCGTCGAAGTAAACGGTGAGCTTTGGTACTACGGTACAGTTGGCGTACGCAATGTCTGGGTATCTGCAGCTAGTGTGACCGATTCAATCACGCAAACGGGCAATACAGCGACTACTAAAACAACCGCTGTTAGCTATGTAGGACAAGCGAAATCGGCGAAGACACCTATCTTCCGCGTTGCCGGGAAATCAAGTACCAAATTTTTAGCAGGTAAAAGCTATACAAATGAAACGTTCTATATATATAAGAAGAATGTCGTAAAAAATACGACCTATTACGAAATTCGCCGCAGCCAATCAGGTGATATCATTGGCTGGGTAAAAGATAAGAGCCTAACCAAGCAAACGCTGAAGTTCACGATCAATACGAAGGACAGCTTTACAATTGACGGGACAGGGAAGGGCTATACACGACCAAACGGGAAATCACGCAATATCCTGTACACAACGATGAAGCCCTTCGCAGGTGATACGTTCAAGCCAACATCAACAGCCATTATTGGCAACGACACATGGTATGTTGGACAGCTTGGCACAAAAACAGGCTGGGTAAAAGCCTCACAAGTAACAAAAACAAAGTAAGCGATTTAAAAGCATCTCCCTGTGTAAATAGGGGGATGCTTTTTTGTGATTTTAGGTAGCAAGAAAGTCCCTGAATGCGATTTACTAGGTAAATCGCCTGATTCGACAAAATCCGATAGATGCGAATATTCTTATAAATAATGGAATAGGTAGTTGATTAGAATGTAATAATTAGAACATTACACTAGTAATAAATGTTAAAATATGTAAAAGAATGTTGATATTAACCAAAAGAAATTCACTATATAATAGGAAGAAATGCCATATCGATTGGTGGTCATTTATAGATCGATTGTTACAAAATCATAGAAATCACTTAAAATAGACAATTCTGTGACATGAAAGGACTTAAAAACAATACTTTGGAATTAAACAATCATATTTAATATCACTTTTATGATGAAAATAATAAGTATCTATTCTATACAAGGTTTATAAGAGTAAGAATTTGATTTTGTTATTAATATAGTGATATCTTCCTTGTTAAGTAGAATTATTTGGTAGAAAAAAAGGTGGAAATTCTCCTACGATTGGACGATAATTAGGCTAAGCATGATTAGTTGATACACTTTTCGCAGGAAGCGAGATGACTAATCATATCTAATTAAGGGAGGATTTTCATTCATGGGAAAACACAAAATCATTAAATCTGCAGCAGCAGTAGCACTTACTGCATCTGTAGTAGCAACAGCAGCACCAGGCGCATCAGCTGCTTCATACAAAACAAACGCTAAGGATCAACTAGTACACACTTCTACAGGTAAACTAGTGAAAGGCTGGAAAGTATTCGGCGGAAAACTTTACAAAAACGGTAAATTAGCTCCAGCTAAAAAATACAAAATCATCGGTACTGGCGCAGCTCAAAAATTATTCTACGGCCCAACACTGAAAAAAGGCTACAAAACGGCTAGCAGCAAAACTTTACTATTCAAAGATGGTAAATTAGCAGATGGTTGGAAACAAGCTGGTAAAGGCGAACGTCTATACAAAAACGGTAAACTTGATAAAGGTTACACAGTTTACACGAACGTTGAAGGCGACAAATTCCTTTACCAAAACGGTAAACTTAAAAAAGGCCAAAAAACTGCTAACCGCGGTGGCGAAACATTATTATTCGTTGATGGTAAACTTGCAAAAGGCTACGTATTACACGAAGCTTCTAAAACATTATTCAACAACGGTAAAGTTGCTGAAGGTTTAGTAAAATACCCAGAAACAGACGGTAAATTCTACAACGACGGTAAACTTGCAAACGGTGAAATCAACGGTGCTGAGTACAAAGACGGCGTACTTGTAGCGAAAGACATCGCTTCAGTAAAAGCTATTAACGGTACAACTGTTGAAGTAACATTCAAAGAAGCTCAAAAAGCTGACGATGTTAAAGCTGCAGATTACAAAATCGAAGGCTTAGAAGTTAAAAACGCAGCAGTTAAACAAACTGACTCTAAAGTTGTAGTATTAACTACTTCAGCTCAAGAAGCTGCTAAAGAATACACATTAGTGTACAAAGAAGCGGATACAAAAACATTCACTGGCGTATCTGCAGTAATCCCAACAGGTATCGCTCTTACTAAAGCATCTCAACAAGGTGTAATTGGTAAAGAAGTAACTGTAGAAGCACAAGTTAAAGTTGCAGAAGGTCAATCTAAAGCAGGTATCCCTGTAACAATCGTAGTTGATAGCAACAAAGATTCAAACGGTGGTTCTTCTGAGAACAACATCGCAAAAGATTACAAAGTAGAAGTTTACACTGATGAAAACGGTGTAGCTAAATACTCTTACACTCAATACGCTTCAAACTCAGAAGATACTGTTTACGCTTACCCAACTGGTGACGCTTCAGTTAAATCTGTAGCTGGTAAAGTATACTGGGGTCAAGAAGCTCGTTTATCATTAGAACAAGTAACAACTGGTTCTACATTTGCTAACGATTCTAAAGTAGTATATAAAGTTAAAACTACTGAAGATGTTTCTGCTGTATACGTAGCATACAAAGAAAACGTTGATGTAACTCCTGAAAAAGTTGTAAGTGGCGTACAAGTAGTAGATACAAACGTAACAAGCGACTCTTCAAAATATCCTTCACAATTAACAACAGGTGCTGTTAAATTCGTAAAAGTTCTTGTTAACGCTAAAGGTGAAGCAACATTCACTTTACAAGGTACTGAAGCATCAGTTACTCCTATCGTATTCGTAGATGGTACTGACGGCAACCTTAAAGATGGATTAAAGAAATTAGGTGCTACTGAATTACAAGCTACAACTTCAGCTATCACATTCACAAAATCATTCTCTAACCAATTTGCAGTAGTTGGTGAAAAATCTGCAAATGCAGCAACAATCAAAGCTGGTACAGTAGTAGAAAATAAAACTGCTGGTACTGACTTCGGTGGTCGTGACTTCACAGTTACAGTAACTGATAAAGATGGTAATCTTGCTAAAGCTGGTACAGTAGTAAACGTTGGCTTCAAAGATGGTGATTTCTCTACAGAAGCTGGTAAAGCAATCTACGCTCAAAATATTAAAGGCGAATTTGTAAAAGTTACAAAAGCAAATGCTCAAACAGCAGGTACATTCCAAGCAACTGTTGGTAAAGACGGTAAAGCAACATTCCGCATTATCGGTGAAAAAGATGCATTCGCTAAACCAACTGTATTCTTCGACAATGGTCAAGGTAATGCAACTAAAGCTGGTCAATTAGATGATACAGATTTACAAACTACTGTAGCTGAATACACTTACTTCGGTACAGCAGAAGTGACTAATGCGTCATTAAAAACTAATGCAGCAGTAAACGGCAAAGTATCTACAGATGCTACAGCGAAATTCACTTACCAAGCATTAGATCAAAATGATAAACCATACACTACAAATCCTGCACAATACACGGCTACATTCCAAGTAACTGCAACAGATACAGATGTGACAGTTGTAGGTAAAGGTGAAGTAAAAGCTGGTCAAACTCGTTCATTCCAAGTAACAGCTACTACAGCCAGTGAAGCAGTATTAGAAATCACTTCTGTTAAAGCTGGTACAGTAGAAGTTCAAGCTTCAGCATCTCAATCTTCATTACCAAACCAAACAGCTAAAGTAGAGTTCACAAAAGCATTAACTGCTCAGGAACAAGCTGTAGCAACAATCAATGCCCTAAACGGTCAAGCAACTCTTGCTGTATATAATGCTGCAGGTATTATCGGTGTAACATCAACTAACCTTGCAAATGTTCAAGGTGCCGTTCAATTAGCAAAAGCACAAAAAGGTACAGATTTACTTGCTAAAGAAATCCAAGCAGCAGTAACTGCAGCTGTTCCTACTGATGTAAAAGCAGCAGAAGTAGAGACTGCATTAAAAGATGCACAAAAATTAGTAGATGCAATTCCAACATATGTTGCTAACCCATCAAACTTAGAAGCAGTAGAAAAAGCAATTGCAGATGCAGAAGCAGCAATCGCTGATGTAAAAGCACTTGACAATGCTGTAACAGAAGCACCTAGTGCTACAGCATTAAATGTTAAAGCAATCGGTACACAAAAATTAGTTACAGCAAAAACTGCAATCGCAGGAGTTAAAGCAGCGACTGCATTAACAGATGCACAAGCAGCAGTAGATGCAATTCCAGCATTAGCAGGCGATAAATCAAACTTAGCAGCAGTAAAAACAGCAGTAGCAAAAGCAGAAAAAGCAATTGCAGATGCTAAAGCACTTGATAATGCTGTAACAGAAGCACCTGGTGCTACAGCATTAAATGTTAAAGCAATCGGTACACAAAAATTAGCTACAGCAAAAACTGCAATCGCTGATGCAGAAGCAATTGCATTCTTAGAAAACGCAGATGTAAAAGCAGCAGGTTTAATTGCAGTAACATCAGTAATTCCACGTGATGAAGCTACTCAAGCGCTATTAGATAAAGCATTCGCAGAATATAAAAAATTATCTACTGAAGCTAAAGCATCAACTGAAACAGCTACTTGGGATTTAGCAACAGCAACTCCAACAACAGCTCCAACAGTTGCACAAGTATTTGCACACTTAAAAGATTTAAATGATGCTTTAAAATAATCCAACCCATACCTCTCTTATGGATGGAACGGAAATAAAATGACGTAGTCTTTTTCCCCTAATTCTCGTAGTTAGGGGTTTTTCTTTTGTCTTAAACTCGATTTCAAACATATATTATTACTTTGAATACAATCGTAGCCTATTCCTTAACGGGAATGGGCTTTTTACATTGGAAGAGATAGTGTGAGTGTCGTTTAAAGATTGCAGAAGGTGTTGTGTGAGCGTTTGGAAATCTGTGTTACGCAGGAGGAAATCGCAATTGAGAGTGTTCAACTCTACGCTGACGAGATGGATGAAAGACTTGTGCCACCTGAAATGTTGAAAGGAGTGACAGAGCCGATTCAGGCAGAACTGGCGAGTTACAGAAATGAACATGGTGTCGAGTACCTATTCATTCGACTTGAAATCGGCAAGGAAGCACCGTTAGAAATTTTGATGATTGATGATGAAATATTGGACGGAAATATAACATTAATAAATGAAAACTCACCTAAAAAGTAATGGTTTAAAAATTAGTTGAAGTACTTTTGATGGAAGACATCGGAATGTGCTAAAAGGCTAGCGTGACAATATTTAAATAAAGCAACGAACGGAGGAAAAAGTGATGAATAAGAAATTTCACAGAATCATTGTTGATGGTGAGACATATTACAGAGAAATAGATTCACTGAAGTTGTTAGACTGATAATATATGCCATATATTTTACATTGATTTTTTTATTTACATGCTAAAAAACTTCCAAAGTCAATCTCTTTGGAAGTTTTTCTTTTCCTGCTATTACAAATTCATCAAGTCAAAAAAGCTTGATAAGTTCATATCATTCGAAATTTTATCGAAGAAGATGGAGTAGTAGATGACTACGTACACAAGGGTTGTGATAATCGTGATAAGGAAGCTGATGAAGGCGTCTTTTGTTGGATGCTTCATAAAGTAATGGCTTGCTAGGAAAAGTGGTACGAGGTAAACGAATACAAGAGCGATTAGGGCGTAAAGCAAGAATGCGAATGCCACGCTGTTCAGTAGTAATAAAACGAGTGTTACGAGGAATGCGACGTTTAATACATTGTTGAATGCGCCTAATTGTGCAATTCCTTGTTTCATGTTTTCCATTGTACCGAGCTTGCGGCTTAGTAATAAAATAATGGCGATTAATAGGACGTAGAAGATGCCGAGGTATAGGAAAACGCGAATGAATGTACCGATGCCTAATAGGCCAGAGCCGCTAACTGCGCCGTTTGAGAATGCGTTCGCGAAGCCGTAAAGACTGTTAATCATTTTATTCGCAAAGATGACTGGAATAAGTGCGTAAAGAATAAGTGAAATGATGGTTGAGATAAGTCCGAAATTGAAATAACGGATATCGCCCATTTTGCTTGGGTGCTTCAAGGTTTCGACGAAGTAGTGCCAGTAGTTCCCTGAGTGCTGCTTCAAGGATTCCATTGTGATGTTCGGTTTCTTGGATTGCTTTGGCTGTGCGTGATGTACGTTTTCTGTAGTAGGTGGTGGTGTCACCGGCTGTGCTTCAGGCTGCACAGGTTCTTTTTTTACTTCCTTAGCTTGTGCGAGTGGTGCACCACAGCCACCGCAAAAGTTACTGGCGGGTTGTTCTAGCCCGCATTTCGTACAGGTAATCATTACATACACTCCTTAGATTCGCGAAGTCATCATGAGCGATGACTTCGCTGTTTTTTTATGTGCGTGTCATGTGATAGAGAACGATTTACACACACACTACTCTAACTATAAGCTAAAATTTATCCTTTATGTCTATTTTTAACAAAAAAAGAAGAATTTTAATTATAAAAGGTAGGTAATTATTAAATTTTGCTTTTTTATTGAGAAGATGACTTTTCATTATTTAACCTGTTTTTAACCTTTTTGACCTATATTTAATATAAAAAGTGAATCGGAGGATTTATATGAAAAAAAGGTTAATTGCATCTTTGGTAATGTCTATTAGCTTGGGTGGATTAGGTATCGCAAATAATGCTTCTGCTAAGACGCTTGATAAGGATGGGCTGTTAAAGACGAATAAGGGCAAGGTTGTGATGGGGTATCACGTATTTGAGGGCAAGCTTTATAAAAATGGCCGCCTGAGTAAGGGCTATGCGGTAATTGGGAAGGGTGCGAAGGCGAAGCTCTATTATAATGGCTCACTGAAAAAGGGCTATAAGACAGCTCAGAAAAAGACGCTGTTATTTAAAGATGGTGTGCTTGTAAAGGGCTATAAGCAAGCGGGTAAAGGAGCTCGACTGTATAAAAATGGTCGATTAGCTACTGGCTATCGTGTGCATAAGGCAGCAGATGGAACGACGTATTTGTATCAACATGGTGTGTTGAAAAAAGGGTATAAAAAAGCAACTCGAAATGATGAAGTGACTTTATTTTTAGATGGACATGTGGCACAAGGATTCGCTGAATTTCAAAAACGTCTTTATGAGAATGGAAAATTGAATTCAGGGATGAAGGAATATAAGAATATTTTATATAAAGACAGTGAACCTTTTACAGGAATATATAGTTATTTGAAGTACAACAATGGAGAATTAACAACGAATGATGCGCAGGCTATTACATTATCTAAATTATTGGAGCAGGTTGATGTGACATATAACAAGTATAATCAATCGCTCGGTACGATTAGTAGTTATTATACGTTCAATCAACTTTTAAATGAAAAATATAAACCGTATTTACTCCAGGCAAAATTAGACGATGTAAAAATACCAAGAGTGGCTAGTGATGATTATTATGGAGCGTTAAATAAATTCCAAAAGCTTCTTGAAGATAATTTTACGCAGCAGGAATTTAATGTGGCACTCATTGATTATGTGAGTCATTTAGAGGCATTAACTCAACAAGAATTATCGTTATTCAGCCAATTAACAACTGAAGGAGCAACACTTGTAAAAAGCGCTGCATCATCAAAAAATACACTTTCACTAGAGAGTCTCGCAATGGTCTATAAAACAACACAGTCACTAGAGGAAGCTAAAAATGAATATTTAAATCATATTCAAGTTGCTATTTTGAACGATAGTGTGAATTTACCTCAATATACTTTTGAGCCTAAGAAAAAAGGCGCAAAAGCATTGACGCATTTTTTTACAGAAGTAAATCCTATAAATGGTAATAGTTCTATGATAGTTGTAGCAGGAAAAGTTCCTTCTGATCCGAATAATAATTCAGTAACGGGGTCTTATGTATATCCATCTAGTGTACTAATGACAACGAATCAAGACACGACGAATTCAGGCAATAAATTAATACCGGAAAATCAATTATCAAATATAATGTCGCATTTGTCTTCACCAATGCTTACGAATTTAAATATGAGTGAGAGTGGGAATCAAGCAGTTCTCCAAAATTTTGGTATTACTTTTTTAAATAAACAGCAAGCTCTACTACCTGCGCTTTCGGAAAAGATACAGATCCCGATTTCAATTAATGAAGTAAAGACGCATGCTCTTATTGATGCGATACCATCTCTTTTTTATGTGGATAGTGAAGAAAAAGCGATTGAAAAAATCGAAATGGCTTTAAAATCCAATATATTATTTAATGGAGTAAATATTTCTGTTGTAAAGCAAAAAGATGGTGAATATAAGGTATTCGTCTTCCAAAGAACACCGATTTTATTTGTTTTTGAAAAAACTGTAGTGGTACAAGTGGATAAAAAGATGGAGGCGTTAGAAGAGATTGTGAATGCATTACCTACTGCATTTCCAGATTCTAATCCACAAAAAATAGAAGATTCCCTCAAAAAAATGCTTCAGGGAACGCAAGTAGAAGTAAATATAACGGAAATTTTAGACAATAGATTTGCATATCAAGGTCGTTATTCACTAGATGGCAAAGTCACCTACCGAACTTTATCAATACCTCCAAAAGTACCTTTAGCTTTTATTGCAAGTGTAATGAGTCAGAATATGCATGTAGATGTTGAGAATAAGGAGAATTTGGTATCGAAAATTAAAGAAGAACTAACAAATCGACTTAAACCATTTTCTGGCGATTCGTCAGTGGAATATGAAATAATTCAACAAGATGAACATCAGTATAAAATGATTGTATCAAGAGGAGAAGAAAAAGAAGAAAGATTACTCTCTGTCACGTATTCTATTGGTTCAAATGATGGTTCTTCTATAGTGATTGGTGAGAATTCTTTTACTGTCCCTATTCCCAAACTAACTCCAGAACAAATGGAAAAGCTAAGCCGTTTAATGAGAGCAGAAGCTATAAAGGATGCTCTTAATAATATTCCTCATAAGGTGGTTTTAAAAAATAAGGATGGAAAAGAGCAACAGTTAAGAGAAATATTGCAGCCGTATTTGAGAGATTTAGCTTTTTCTATCAATGAAATCAATGAAAATTCATTTAGGATTTCCATAATAGATGACTTACAGATTCACAGAAGAGATGTCGGTGTTGAGTATAATTTGGCATTAGGAATTTTAGAAGAAGCTTCAACTAAAATTAGCGGTCGATATGAAGTTCTAGAAAACACTGATGCAAACTTGATCGTGAAAGATATGATTGAACGAGAAATCCAAAATGAAAAAATAGCAATATCAGTCAATGGACAGTTTGTCACGATTTCTTTAGATGGAGAGCAGATTCAAAAAGAAATTAATATCACAGTTAAGCCAGATGTAGATAAAGTGGCGCTTGAGGCTGCACTTAGTAAGGTGAAGGGGAGCTATTCCTTTGCATATGACACAAGCTCACTAACTGCAGCTGTGAAAAATGCGATTGAGCAGGCGATTTCAGATGCGACAATTAGTGTTTCTGTGGCGAGTGATTACACAGTGACATTAACTCGAAATGGCAAGGCCGTAACAAAAACTGTTTCTGTGACACGTGAGGATAAGCCATATGTGCCAGAAACTGTAACAGCTGGTACGGTTCAGCAGGCGGCATCGCAAATTCAGCTACCAGCAGAAATGGTGCTACCGGCAAATGCTTATACACAAGCACAGCAGCGCGCGTTACTACTTGCGGAGGCGAAAAAGAAATTAGGCAGTAACTATAGTGTTACCATCAAGTCATTTAAATTTGTACAGCCTGTAAGTGCATTAAGTAAGGTAAAGGCGAAGGTGGCAGAAAGCGAAGAGCCACAATATCTGACAGTAGCTGTGACGTTTGATGTTTCGCGTAGTGGCTATACAGCAACAACAAGTGAGCTTCAGACGAAATTTTTAGTGACAGATGAAATGAAGGAAGCGGCATTTGCGGCTATTCAACAAGCCATGAAGCAACCACATACTGACTTTACAAAGGTGCACCCAGGTCTTCAAATGATGCTCGATGTAGCAGGGATTTTTGAGCTAGATTTAGATAGCTATGAGGAAATTCAGTACCCAACTTATATCGGAGAGTTTCGTTTGAATGATTTTATTGGAGCTGGAATTGAAGGATTTACATCACGCTTTAATGAGTTTGCGGTGACTCAAAAGAGTAATGAGGATGCTTTAGTGGAAGGAGTACAGTCTATAGTGGATGGAACGAGTAGCTACTCATTGTATGAAGTGTATGGCTGGTTTGCGAATAATTTTAGCTATTCATTAATGGATGAGAATGCTGATGAACCATTTGCTTTAAGTAATGAAGAAGTAAGTGCCTTAATTATGAAAAAGATTGGACAGAAGGATATCACAATACCGGTGTTAATTGAAGCTTATTTAGCTGCACAGCCAGGCGCTGAGGAAGCATCAGCGTTTATTAAAGAAAAAGAGGCGGCATTCAAGACGCTCACTGATAAATCGCAGCTTATTGATTTCTATAAGCAAATTAATGAATTGTCTTTAGATGCAAAATGGTTACTAAAGGATGAAGCTTTAGATTTACGTTATGATCAAACATTAGCGAATAGCTGGGTACAGATTTGGTTGCATGAATTTTTCTTAAATGATTTAAATGATGTTGAATATGAAGAGGCACTTTTAGACCTTGCGGATGAGAATGGCGGAACAAAGCTACCGGGCCAATATCCGAAGCACATCAATAAGGATATCTATGTACCATTATTACGAGATGCTGTAGCAGCTTTAACACCAGATGAACGTGACATGCTCGAGGTAGAGCTACAACGCACAGGCTATGGCAGTATTGAGTATTATTTAGCATTGTTTGCAGATATTCAGTAATAAAAAGAATCGCTTCGGCGGTTCTTTTTTTATTTCCCCAAAACTACCAATATCTCCCGCATTTCATCCGATATACCTTATAGAAAGAGGTGTTTGTAAATGAATTACAAAGGGATGATGGGGCTTGCTGGAATGCTTATGCTAGCTCCGATTATGGCGAGTGTACCGGCGGAGGCGAAGGTTGTATCAAAGGCGGATGTCGTGACGTCGAAGGCTACGCTCATTGAGGCAATGCGGGCGAAGCTGTTAGCGGGTGAGACGGATTTTACGATTGATTTCCAGCTGACGTTACCGGACGGAGAAATAGAAGCGTTGTTTGACGATATTCTCGCGCAGGATGAATATTTGCATTATGCGGTAGTGAATGAGGCCATTACGGTCGGGGAGCATTCGCTGCATGTAACGCTACAGTTTATTCATTCGATGGAGGACGAGGCGAAGCTTACAGAAGCGGTGCCAGTGCTCGCTAGCCAGATTTTTAGACCGGGGATGTACGATATTGAAAAGCTACAGGCGCTGCAAAATTATATGGCGGCGAATTATACATATGGGGAAAATGCACAGTCACCTTATGCGCTTATAAAGGACAAAAAGGCGGATGATTTGGCGCATGCGCTGCTTGTAAATCGACTGCTTGCAGAGACTGGGATTGAATCAGAGCTACGCCGCGGCTATACGGGCTTTGGCGAGCGACATATTTGGAATGTCGTCCATGTCGGTGGTGCTTGGTATAACCTTGATGTGCTGTACCGCGATGTGGATTACAACTTGAATCAGCGCCAAACGGGTTGGTTCCTTGTGTCAGATGAGACGCTTGAGAAATCGGGTACACGTTCACTTGATGAGGAGCAGCGACCGAGTGCGGCAACGGATTTATATGCGGGGCTACACGCACTGTCCTATACGACGGTGCATGAGTTAGCGGATTTACGGACGGAGCGCTTTGTCGTCGAGCCACTTTATGCGAAGCGCCAGCTATTTTATGTGAATGACGAGCAGGCACTTGTTGTGAGTAATCAGCAGACAGTGAAAAAGCTGTCTGATGGGCCGGCCTTTGAGCTGACTTATGCGGACGGAGCAATGTATTTCTTAAATGATGAACTGCTATTATATCGTTATGATTTGGCGACGAAAACGCTGAAGCAGCTACTCGATAAGCCGGCGAATGACATTGCTATCGAGGGTGCGGAGCTGCTCGCGTATGATCGCTCAAAAATCGTCCTGCGCGTGCCGATTACAGAGCGCGCTGAGCAGATGACGACGCTTGCTAATACGCTGACGGATGATGCGCTGGATGCGGATTTTGTGAAGCTTGCGGACCAGTTTCTAGCAGCGTATGCGCATATGTCATTGACGGAAAAGGCACTGATTTCTGCAGACACAGAGGAGAAAATTGAGCTTGTGAAAAATCAACTGCTGGAGCAATCTGCTTTTGCGGAGCTACTAAGTGAGACACCTGCATATAGCGCGCAAAAGGTGACGGCGAATGCACTGAAGACGTGGACAGTGACGCTGTCAGCAAGGCTTGAGGAGAGCGCTATGAATGAATCGAAGGTTGTTATTTACGATATGTTAGGCAATGAGGTCGAGTCACAGGTGTCGATTGATGGGAAGAAAATTCGTGTGACACCGCTTCAGCCCTACAGCGAGGATATTCCGTATACGTTATACACCAAAAAAGAACTGAAAAGCGTGAGTGGCAAGGAACTAAAAAATGACCTCTATGTGTCCTTTAGATTGGAGCTGTAATGCGTATGAAAAAATGGATCATGGGTGTGGTGCTGGCCTCTAGCTTATGCCTATTATCAGAGCCGGCGAGCGCGGCATCATCAGAGTATGTCATCGAAACAACAAAAATGGCGGCGCTGCAAAAGCGTTATTCGTTTAAAAAAATCGATAAAATCACCGGGCAGTCGATTTATAAAATTCGTGTCACAAAAGAGGTCGCGAAAAAGCTTCAGCGAGATAAGCGCGTCCAAGAGCTGACGAAAAATCGCGCAGTAAAGGTTCCGCCGACAGAAGCGGGTGTGACGGTGAAGTCAATCTCGGGTAACTGGGGGCTTGCGGATATGCAGTTTCCAGCGGCCAATCCGTTTTTAGCACAGGTGGAGGTTGCCATTATCGATAGTGGTGTCGATACAGATCATCCACTTATCGCGAGCCAGCTCGTGAACAGCTATGCGACGGATGGCTTTACGTCGGTCGAGGATGAAAACGGGCATGGCACGCATGTGGCGGGCATTGTCGCAGAGGGCACGCCGAATATTCGCATTGTGCCAATTCGCGTGCTCGATAAGTATGGGGATGGTGATATTTACAATGTTGTTGAGGGCATTTATTATGCCATTGAGCAGCAGGTGGATGTTATTAATATGAGCCTCGGTATTGGCGAAGAGCCGGATGATGTGCTGGCGGAGGCACTAACGGACGCGGCGGAGGCCGGAATTATGATGACGGCAGCGGCAGGTAATGACTATGCCGATTATATCGAATATCCGGCATCTGCGCCGGATGTATATGGTGTGGGTGCCTATAATTCATCCGGGCAGCGCGCACGTTTTTCACATACAGGTGAGGGGCTTGATTTCATGGGGCCTGGCTATGCGGTACAAAGTGCAAGGCTTGGCGGCGGCTACCGTACGATGAATGGCACGAGTATGGCGACGCCCTTTATTTCAAAGGCTTTGGCACTCGCAAAATCTGCGAATCCAGCGCTTCAAAAGAAAGAGCTTGAGACTTTGGCACTTGCGGCGGCTGAGCCCATTGCGGGTACGACATTTTTAGAAGCTGGTCATGGCAAAATTAATATGGATAAGCTCATGAAAGGCGCCTATGCGACGGATGCGACGGTGCGCTATATGACACCAAAAACGTCGACCGATGCACAGAAGAAATGGACCATTACCTTGTCAGGAGCCATTGAAAATACTACTTCGAATTTCGCTAAGGTGACCGTTGTAAGTGATACTGGAGTAGCGCAAAACGTGACCGTGCAGGCGGGATCGAATGCGAAAAAAATCGACGTTCTAGCACCGGCTAGTGGCTATGCGAATGGCATCTATTATTTACATGTGGCGAGTGGCCTAAAAGCGCAGTCAGGGAAGGTATTAAAGCAATCGACCATTAATCAATTTACGATTAACTAAGAAACTTACTAAGTGTCGTATTTGTTCTTTAAGGAATTCGGCGCTTTTTTGATACTTTTTGTGATGACTATTTGATAAAAATAATAATAATTTATTTACTTTTTATGTAATTGTTCTATTCCATTTATACTTATTTTTTATTTTGTTATACTAGCAACATACCGGAATTTGGAAGGTGGAAACGATGAAAAAAGTATTTTATGGCACAGCACTTGCTGCGGTATTATTACTAGGCGCTTGCTCAAGTGACGATGCAGCAGAGGATGCAAAAACAGAGGCTACAGATAAAGCGAAAGATAAAGATAAAGACACTGAAGCGGTAACGAAAGAAACGAATAAAAAGGTAGAAGAAAAAATCGCGAAGAAAAACGAGGGTGCTGTTGAGAAGAAGGCAGATTTCAAAACAGATGAAGACGTGAAAAAAGCGATTGAAAAAGAAAAAGGCGTGGATTCAGCGAATGTTCTTGTGACAGAGGCGAATGGCAAGGACTATGTCATGGTAGACATTACGGTATCGAATGATTCAAAAGCGAAGGCGAAAAAGCTCGCGACGAAATATGCGAAATCACTTAAAAAACAGCATGCGAAAAAAATCGTCGATGTACGTGTTATTTTGAATCAGGACGTACTTGCTCAAAAAACATTGAAATAAGCAGGGAGGGATTAGCTTCGGCTAGCCCTTTTTTTGTGCCTTTAGTTCGTTGGATGAACGGCTACACACGCGCTAATGGACGAGATAGCGTACTTTCATTTACATTTTCACGTTAAAAATAGTAAAAAATTGCCGATTTTATAGGTATGAGATAATTTAGGAGGCGAGTAAATGAAAAAGTATAAACAGCTCATGGCTGTGGCGGCAATTGCTCTAGCAGCTACTACCGTTTATAGCGCTGATGTGTCAGCCACTCAGACACCTACAATGATTGCGCCAGCAGAGGCGAATGTAGCAGGCTTTAAGGAGCCAGTTGTCACAGGTAAGCTTGTAACGTCAAAGAAAGCATCTGCGAAAAATACGGTGACTGTCGAGACCGTACAGGATCTTCAGGAGCATATAACAAAGGAATTGTTAGCCTTTAATTCGAATTTTACGGTGAATGTGAATGAAAATTTAACAATGGACGAGCTAAAAAAATTGATTGATGACGCGTATCAAAGCAATGGCTATACGCGTGGTACGGTAGATGAAATTGAGTTTTCATTATTAAATAAAAATGGGCAGGCCGTTATTGAAGTTAATGCAACCTATCGTCATACGAAGGCACAGGAAGCGATGGTTACAAAGAAAATCGAAGCGATTTCAACGGATATTATAAAGGCGAATATGTCGGATATTGAAAAGCTAAAGGCTATTTATGACTACGTGGCGCTTCAGAGCACCTATACGGAAGATACGACGAATAGTCCGTATTCACCGTATACATTACTGACGGAGAAGGCGGGCGTTTGCCAGGCCTATGCACTACTGGCGTATCGTTTGCTTGAGAAGGCGGGATTTGAGAATTACTTTATTACCGGAGAGGCAAATGGCATTCCACACGCATGGAACCTTATAAAGCTTGATGGGGCCTGGTATCACTATGATACGACGTGGGCAGACCCGGTATTTTCGGAGTCTGGCGGCGTGTATGATGACTATGTGACGTATAATTATTTTTTAGTATCTGAGCAAACGATTTTAAAGGATCACAGCATTGATAGTGGATTTCCGGCAGCAGCAGACGCAGATTATGTGAAAGGTTTAACGGCATTAAACAGTGCGGTATTAAACTATACAATTGGTGGTCAAACGTCGACGCTGATCAATATACCGACCTACCATGACGGCGCCTGGTATTACACGAATGCGGAATATGGCCTTTCGATGCTGAAAAATGGTGTGACGACGAATCTGACATCAGGGGAACGTGCATTTTCGACCGTATATGCGAATGAGCAAATCTTCTTCTTAAACAATTCACTGCAGGTGTCAGCGTATCATTTAGCGACGAAGACCGTCGAGCAAAAGACGACAGAGTTGGCGACACGTTTACGAATTGAAGATAATCAATTGGTGGCCTACAATGGTGCGAAAATCGTCTATACGGAGCCATTACCAACCGCCTCTGACAACGTCATTTCGCAGGTGACAACGCTAATAGAGAATGTATTTGTGCCAAATTTCGAGCAGCAAACAACAGCATTATTAGCAAATTTTAATGCCTTAACAGCGGAGCAGCAGGCCTTATTACCGGTAGAGCAACAGGCAGCGATTGCATCAGTACAGCAGAAGCTAATGGCCCTTCAAACATTTAATCAATCACTTGAAGCAAAGGATGCTTGGGCTACGAAGAAAACGACCGATGCACGAAAGCCATGGACCGTAACCTTATCAAAGGAGCTTGAAAATATAGCGGCAAATAAGACGGCTATTCAGGTGCATGATATGTTTGGCGAAAAGCTTGAGGTAACAGCGGAAATTAACGGCAAGAAATTAATGATTACACCAGCGGGCGACTATAAGCCGGGGGTACCCTATACATTATTAATTAATAAGTCGTTAAAAAGCACAGATGGTAAGACACTCAAGAAGGATTTATATATGACATTCACATTTGAACAATAATGAAAGAGGTGACGGGGATAAAACACGTCATTTTCCTTTTTTAGCGTTCGCAACGAAAAACCGGAACCGCGCTACAGCGCGTTTCCGGTTTTTCTTATGCTCATAGGAGACACGTATGTCCCAGCCTTTTTTAATTAACCAATAGAATGTATGCTATAAGTAACATGTCTTGTTAGGTATATAAACTTAATGTAAACAGTTTATTAAATAAAATTTACAAAATAAATAGTTTAAAAGTTTTAAATTTTTAAATAAAGGAAGTATAATAAAAGAAAACGTTACGAGAGGATGAGGAAGATGGAAAAGCACACACTCGATTCATATGTAGAAGTATTAACGCATACAAAGCAGGTAGCGGAGAATATGCATGAGACGGTAGCGGGCTATACGAAGATGGCACAAATGCTCGAGGCAGCGGTAGATGGCCTGGAGTCAACAGCTAGTCGCGTACAACAGGAAGTGGCATTTATTCTGTCTTCCTTTATTCGAGAGGCCGAGCAAATGGTGAATTGCTATACTGATGTGTCGTGGGCACAATATATGGCGGCGCTAGCACAGGCGAAAAAGGTACAGCATGAGCGCAAGTCTCGGCTTGTTGAATTATTAAAGGTAAAAAATGAGTTACGCGATGCAAAGTGTGAGCTTGTGTACGACAAAAATAAGATGTCGATGTAAGGCTGTAGCTGCAGCCTTTTTTTTAATGGCCGATAACAGAGAAAAGGAGGTTATAGGATGAAGAAATGGTTCATGGGTAGTTTAGTAGCAACGATTGCCATCTCGTCATTGCCGGGAGACGCAGATGCGCGTGAAATTATTCGTTCTGCGACGAAGCAGGCAACGACGTTTTATAAGCACGCAGGGAAAGTGGAATTACGTGTTATAGAAGCGGAGGAAATTGTGCTCATTCGAAAGCGCGGTGCGGTGTGGACAAAAATTGAATATGCGAATAAATTCGGCTATGTGGCGACGAAGGATTTACGTTTTCCTGAGACGGATCAGGAGAAAGAGGCAAAGCTTAAGGTACAGGGAGAGGCACTGAAAAAGAAAACCGCTGCATACAATCGTCTTGTAGAGAAGGGGTTATTTGACCGCTTGATTGGTCAGGAGGATTTGAGTTATCGTCTGGCACTGGCACAGTTTGAATCCCATATTCAATCAGTGGGCGTCAGTAAGAAAGCAGCAAAGCGTCTTACAACAAGCTATGTGAATCCAGGGAAGCGTGCGATAAAGCGCGTGAAATATGAGCTTGTCGCCTGGCAGTTAATGGAGCTTGCACAGACGCAGGTGCGAAATATGGCATATGATGAGGCAACGGTGACGTATAAAAAAATACAAAAGGAGCTGAAGTCAGGTAAGGCACTGCGTAAAAAAATGAAGTCCCCGGCACTACCGAAAACATTTCAGCAGAAAATAACGAAGCGCGTAGCCTCTATTCAAAAGCGGCTGAAGACATCGACATTTAACGATTTATTACAGGAGGGGCATGTGCACTGGATGAGTGAGATTCAGTTTGAGCCTATTACAGCAGCTACCCCGTATATTGATTCGAATAATAAAAAGCATACGAATGGCTTTGTGCTAAAGCAGTCGGCGGACCGAGCGGCGGTAATGATCAGTCTGCATTTGCCGGACAGTAATATTTTTAATCAGCAGCAGGTTATTTTTAAAAAGGTGCGGTACACATTATCGCGTAGTCCGGGCATGAATGAGGAATTATTGGAGGCTCCCATCACGATGGTGCTTCGCGGAGATAAGGTATTGAAAACGGCGACGACGCTTGAGCCTTTAAACGAACCAATTGAAAAGGAAGCGGTTATTTCAGCGGATAGTGCGATTTTTTTTGAATTCGAGCATGTGCCAAAAGGTATAGCTGTGACAGATATTGTGTTTTACCGATAGTAATCAAAAAAGGAGGTTGCTTATGAAAAAATCAATGGCGATTGTAACGACGGTAGCGCTTGTGATGTCGATGGCGGGCGAGGCAGAGGCAGCGATTAAAAAGGTCGGGGCGAGTGTCGAATTAAAATCAGGAAAGCTCGTATCGAAAAAAACAGGCAAGGTTGTCAAGGGGCATGTACGCTACAAAGCAAAGGTCTATTACAATGGCAAGCTTTTTACGGGTGTAAAGGATCGCACCTATTACAAAAAAGGTAGTACAGCGAGCGGTACATATAAGGCAAAAATCTACCGAAAAGGCGCTCCTTATACCGGGGTGATTCGGGATGTGTACTACAAAAAAGGTGTAGCGAGTAACGGTACCTATAAAGGGAAGGTGTATACGAATGGCGCGCTTTATTCTGGGCTAAAAGATGAGGTATTATATGCGGACGGTGAGAAGGTAAGTGGCTTAGTAGGGGGCGTTTATTACGAGGAAGGCGCGCCATATTCTGGTGAGCAGGATGGCCTTTATTTAGAAGAAGGCAAGGTGTTTTCAGGTGTGGTTGACCAGTCACTGTATGTGGATGGTAAAAAACCAGCGGGCTATAAGCTGTATGAGGGGATCCTTTATTGTGACGGGGATATCGAAACGGCAACGGTGCAAGTCAATGATGTTTGGTATGCGGGCGGCAAGCTTGCGAATGGCTCGATTACGACAGAAGCGGGTGAGCAGTTCCATGTGGTGAATGGGCTTGAGGTGTCAGATTCTGAGCCGGAGACACCAGATGACACAACGGCGCCTGACTCAGAGACTGATGATGAAGTTTCTGAAGCTCCGGAGGCTCCAGAAATAGAGGCTCCGGAACAACCGCAACTACGTGGTTATGAGCTGATTTCAGGGAAGCTTTATTATAATGGCGTGATTGCGACGGGGACGCAGCTTTATAATGAAAACCTGTATAGTAACGGAGTCCTTTCAGTAGGGATTGCGTCGTATCGTGATCGCTATTATGAAAATGGGACGCTCGCAAATGGCTTAATCACAGTCGGCAATCAGCAGCTACTCGTGTCACAGGGACGCCTGGCGAGTGGTGTGAAGGACTATGTGGAGTATGTGAATGGCGAGGCGGTGAGCGATTTTTATTACACGAATGGTATGCTTTATTTTAAAGGGCAGCCCAATGTCGGTGTCGTGTTATTTCGAGATAAATGGTTTAACGGCGCAACGCTAGCGAATGGGCTAACGGTCATTCACGGGATAGAGCGAATGCTATCGCAGGGTGTCAATGTGACGGGTCTCGTAGGTGACATTTACTATAAGCACGGTGTGCGCTTTACTGGTGTGGCACAAAAGATTCTGTATACAAATGGGGTACGTGAGACTGGACGTAAGTGGCATGGTGGACTCTTTTTCGTCGATGGGCTGCAGGTCGAGGGAATTTTCCTAGATAACGGCATTTATTACGTCAACGGGGCGCTTGCGACTGGGCGCTTTGATGTGCCGGGGCTTGGTGTGCGCTATTTAGTAAAGGGTGTGCTCGCAAATGGGCTTGTGCAGGGGATTTATTACAAGGACGGCGAGCGAATGCGTGGGCTTATGCTCATTGGTGGCAAGCTCTACTATGATGGTATGCCAAATACTGGTGTAAAGCGCTTTGAGGACAACTGGTATTACAATGAGTATCCGGCAACGGGCATTCTTTTTACGGCTGCTGGGGAGGAATATGCGGTAGAAAATGGAAAAGGTGTTACAGGTTTTTATCAATCTGCCTATTATGTGAATGGGAAGCTAGAAGAAGGGTATGTATTACGAAGCGGCGAATTGTACTTTAATGGTCGCCCACACAATCATATAGTCGAGTATGAAGGAATTTGGTATGCACGTACAAAGCCGGCACATGGCGTTTACACGATAAATAATGTGACGTATTGCTTTGACAATGGTGTGAAATTCACAGGATTTTATCATGAGCGCTACTTTTCGGAGGGTGCTCTTGCGCAGGGGAACCACAACGGGAAGAACTATGTAGACGGGATAGAACAACCATAATATGGGTATTCTGCTTGTGGTCAGCTGATTGAAATGCAGTCCGTTCCGCTCATTTTAGCGAGGGAACGGGCTTTTTTTAGTACATATCCGTTATAATAAAAGTAATGAAATTTCGAGGGAATATAGGGGGCTAACGAGTGAAGGAACGATTTTATTTTTTTACAGAACACTTAGCTGATGGCCGTACGAATTTGGAACAAGTTATTTTATTACGCTCACAATTATTTGAGCGTAAACTGCATGTCTCACCAACAATTGTGACGGTTGAATATGAGCCACAATTAGCGAAGGCACGCCGCACTTTAATTGAGCGCGGTGTGTTGGACAGTGAGACACAGTTTTTAAATTTATATGCCGACCTTCAAGAGACGAATATGGAGATGGGACAGCCGAAAGAATGGCCGCTCAATCCGCTATGGTCCTATGAAAAGGTACCAGATTCAAATGATGTTGGCGTGCTAGATAGTGAAGGTAAGCCCGTTCAATATCGAAATTATAGTGAGGAAGGCCGCTTAGAAATGGTCGTGCATTATGATACGCATGGTCGCATTATTCGTAGTGATATTTATGATTCGAATGGCTTTTTAAGTAAAGTACAGGTCATTCAACGTGATGAAGTAACATGTGAGATTTTTTACCGCACAGATGGCCGCGTTTGTATGTATCATTTCTTTGAACAGGATGAGTTAGCATTAATTCAATTAGTGGATGAAGATGGCTCGATTTTATATCAATGTGAGACGGAAACGGAGCTTGCGGGCTTTTGGCTGAAAATGGTGCTAGAGGAGACGGAGACGAATTACTGCTTCGTCGATTCACAAAAACCGTATGCGGCGATTTTAGAGGATTTAGGTCCCCGAGCAAAAATCGTGACAATGATTCATGAGCCGCATATTGATTTCCCGAATAATCCAATTGATGGCTCATTAAATGAGGAATACCGTCATGTGTTCCAGCAGTTTGATAAGTCGGCGGCTGTCGTCTATGACTCAAACGAGCAGTATGACCATGTGCAGGAGCGCTTTGGTGATGTGAAAAATCAATTTGCGATTCCGACGGGGCTTGTCGAAGTGCCACAGCGTGTGAATTTCAAAGACCGTCAGCCATATGCATTATTATTTGTGGCACCATTTGAGCCGCGCTATAATCCACTGGCGGCAGTACGTGTTTTCAACCGCATCGTACAGCAGCTACCAGAGGCGACACTGTATATGTGCGGCGAAGGCTCGGAGCGAGAAGCGGTCGAGGCGTTGATTCAGGAGCTTGGGCTCGACGACAAGATTGGCATTATTCCAGAGCTTGACGCAAATGTGTACCATCATGTGCAGATGGCGATTTCGACGAGCATCGATAGTGAGGTGCCATTGCCGATTTTATACAATCTAGCGTACGGCGTGCCAACTGCAAGCTACAATTATTTATACGGTCCTGGTGATTTGATTTTACATAAGATTAGCGGGTTGCTTGCGAGTCGTAATAATGAGGAAGAGCTTGCGGCGTTAATTGTAGAGCGATTATCAGATCAAAAGGAAACCGAAGCGATGAGTAATCATGCGTACGGTGAGGCACTGCGCTTCAATGCGAACAATACGAAAATTTATTGGATTCAATTGATTCAACGACTACGAGAAAATATTTGGAAAAAATATTAAGACGACGAGACTCTTCAACTGAAGGGTCTCTTTTTTGTTGGTATAACAGTGTTTTAGCAGTCTATTGCTTTAGCAAACTACTACGCTGACTGTTTTTTTGAAATAGCACACAAGCCAAAATGAGTATGATATGATGGCGTCAGTATTTTAATCGAAAGGACGGCGTATGATGGAAAATATCGGCGTATTTTTATTAATGTCCCTACTACTTATTTTAGTACCGGGACCAGATTCTGGACTTGTCATTCAAAACTCGATTGTTCATGGCAAAAAGGCGGGCATGAAAACGGTGATCGGCTCGGTGTCAGGGCTATTCATTCATACTGCAGCGGCAGTGCTTGGGTTGTCTGCACTGATCGTCAAATCAGCATGGCTCTTTACTATACTAAAATGGGTCGGGGCCGCGTATTTAATTTATATCGGTATTTCATCCCTACGCACAGTGCTTCGTAAAGAGGAGCCAGCTGCGATGACGAAAGCAAAAAAACAAAAATCATTCTACCTACAGGGATTCATCACCTGTGCATCGAACCCAAAGGTAGCAGTGTTTTTCCTCACATTTTTACCACAGTTCGTGACGGATAATCTAAATCATATGCTGCAGTTTTCATTAATGGGGCTGGCATATGGCGTCATGACGATTATGGTCTTTACGTTGTATGTGCTATTAATCGAAGCGTTCTCACGTTGGCTGAAAAGACCAATTGTGCAAAAGGCATTGCAAGGTACAACGGGTGCGGTATTAGTCACATTTGGTGTGCGTCTAGCACTTGAACGTCAGCCATAGCTATTCGTTCCTCGTTTGTTTAGAAATTGGTATAATAAGACGAAAGAGAGGGTGAAGTGATTATGGAAGACTACAAAAATATTATCGTGGCAGTAGATGGCTCTGAATCATCAAAGGCAGCCCTGCAGCGCGCAATTCAAGTGGCACAGCGTAACAAAGCGGTGTTAAATATTGTCAATGTGATTGATACGCGTGTATGGGCGAGCCTAGAAGCACGTAATCGCGATAAATTAGAGGCCGATGCGCAGCAATTTGCGACAAGTCTTGTGGATAGCTATGACGATGCGGAGAAAGCGGGCATTGAGCAAATTGAAATCATTACAGAGGCTGGCTCACCGCGTACCGTTATTACGCAGGAGGTAGCACCTCGTATTGGCGCTGATCTGATTATTTGCGGTGCGACCGGTGTAACCGCAGCAGAACGCATTTTCTTAGGTAGTGTATCAGAAGCCATCGTGCGCACAGCACCTTGTGATACGCTTGTTGTACGATAAAGAACAGAGAGCTGTTAGACGAACTGATCTAAAAATCTGTGACAACATAAGAAGAAAAAGACACTTTCAAGGATATACACTCTTTGAAGGTGTTTTTTGATGGGCAAAAAAACAAACGGATTCCTATTAAATAAAAATGAAAGTCACTCGAGATAAAGGCCTCAAATGTGCCAGTGAATGAAATGATGAAGGCATATAAGATTAAAAATAATACGCAGGTTTTGGTAACGTTAAACCTAGTTGCGTACCGGAAAAAGATGGCGAAACAAGAATTTGACGGCGACTCCTAGGGGAGCCCTAGCCCTTAGCATGAGTAGAAGACCCCACAGTGAGCTTGTGAGCGAGGAGGCTTCCGCCATGCCCCAGGAAAGCGTCCGTCAAATTCATTTAGAATATATTGTCTCACTTTCGTGGGTCAGTTTCAGAGGCGGCTCTTTTTTAATGGAACAACTCTCCTTTTTCATCGTCAGTGAAGTAGCGTATAATAGGGTGAATGTAAGGAGTTTTTAAAATGAAAAAAATCAGTTTTGTAATAGCCTCGGTGCTACTAATGCTTGTCCTCGGCGCCTGTAGTGAAGAGAAAAAGTCGGACAAGGCGGCGAAGAATGTTGATACGCAGTATGTGGGAAGCTATACACTTATGAGTATGGGCCAAGCAGATGGCAATCAACTAAAGAACTATCGTACGGTGCCGCTGAGTGAGGATTTAGCGTACGCAGAAAAAATTGAGCTGAAAAAAAACGGTGACTACGTCAATATAATCCAGTTTTATGATGATCAGTCTCAGGAGAAAATGTACCAGGAAATCATTCAGTATGATGGCTATACAAATGACGGAAAAAACGTTCATTTAACGACAACAACGGATGATAACACGTATGAGCTCAAAGCCTATAAAAATGAAGATGGCTCACTCATGATGAATTATGATGGTTTAAAGCAGCTACAAGATAACGGCGCAACGCTTACCAATTCGACAGCAACGTATGATGCGTATAATGTGACGGAATGGTACAACAAAAACAATGCCTCACAAAAATCGACGCAAAAGCTATTCTTCACAGATGAAGGGCATTTAATGAGCGTAACGTATTCAAAGGCAGACAATACAACTAGTGTACTTGTGTACGAAAAATAGAAGAAGCACATTCGAAGATCATCTTTGAATGTGTTTTTTTATGGGGATGATAGCTTCTTCGCTACTAGGATTGCTTTTTTCGTTAAGGCGAAACGTAAAAGTCCGATATAGAGAAAGAGGTGATCGACATGAAGAAGCAATTACTGATGCTAACAATGGTGACGACACTCGGCTTTTCGACGGTGCAAACGATCGAGGCCGAAGCGGCGACCATTAAATATCCAGAATCTTATCAAGTTTACCTAAAGGGGAGTAAGCTGCATGACCGTATGACGAAGCGTCCGCTGAAAAAATATGCACAATACAAGGGCTTTATGTATAAGAATGGTGTTCGCTTAACGGGAACGGTAAATGGTGTCTATTTTAAAAAAGGGAAGCTGGGCACCGGTATTTATAAGAAGAAATTTTACCGCAGTGGCCAGCTTGCGTCTGGTTTATATGAAGGGAAGCTGTATCGCTCAGGTGTTTTAAATAAGGAATATTACGTCTACAACGACCAGCTCTATCATAAAGAAAAACGGAATGTAGGAATTGCTTTATATAACAAAAAATTGTATTTGGATGATTCATTATATGCGGGTTATTATGTATATGAAGGGGTACTCTATAAAGATGGCCGTAAAAATACAACCGTCGTGAATGTAGAGGGTGCATGGTATACGGGCGCAACCACTCAGCCGGGGTGGATTCGAACAAAGCAGCTTGGCTGGATTAAAATTGATGACTTTGGCTTTCAAATTAAGGATGCCGTACCACCGCCAAATTTAGAAACTGGGTCTGAATCAAACATCGAAAACCCAGGAGGAAATGAAGGCAATGATATGGAGCCTCCAGCAGTGAATGGCTGGGAGAATGATATGGAGCCTCCTGACTATCCTTCATCATCAACTGCACCACCACAAAATGATGCAGAGCCACCATCCACTACATTGCCACCGCAAAACGATTTAGAGCCACCAACAATGAATGGCTGGGAGAATGACATGGAGCCTCCTGATTTTCCTGAATCATCACCAAATGACTTAGAGCCACCACCAACGAATGACTGGGAGAATGATATGGAGCCTCCTTCTAGTTGGGGGCCAGATGATTGGATATAGTGAAAAACTGTGACACAATAGCCTGATTTCAAACATATTTCACCAATAAAAGGGTATAAAAAAAGTAAGGAATAAGGGGGTATGACCTATGGCGGCGCAACAAGATTGGTTTACACAAAATTTATCGTATGAAGATTACAAAGATTTTCAAAATGCTTTACATTATTATACGTTGACGCATACGGAGTTTGTAGGTCATCGTTTATTATATGGCGTTCAAATATTAGAGCAAGGCCTCAAAAATTTCGATTACTCGACTTTATCCTATGCCGATACAATTTCAAAATTAATCGAGTTTTGTACAGAATTTGAGCAACTTATGATGTCGTCATATCGAGCGTTCTTTTCTTTTTATCGCAGTATGTATCGCTTTCATGGTGTAGATATCGAAATTGAAGTCGAGGAAATTTTACGTAACACAGATTCACGATTTTCTGAATTAAGTGGGGCATTGTTTACCGAGAAAAATTTAAATGCGCATTCACAGAAATTAATTGACTTATTATTGCAGGAGCAGGAAGCCATTCGAGAGCGTTTGTTAATGACGGTGAATCAGCTACAAGTGCTGGAGAAAGTTTTTCTCGCGGAGCTAGAGCATAATCCAGCTACACAGATGCCAACGATTGAAGAATTGATAGCAGAAATTCTTCAATTGCTTGCGACGGATAGCTATAAAGAGATTTATGACAATACCGTCGAAGTAATGGAGATGATTATCCCAACAATCCCAATGCCTTCTGAGAAAACATCGATTAGTATACTGAGTGCGCGTATTATTAATCATGCAGATTACTTAGCGATGCTCCTTGACCATATCGGTACGAATTATCAGGCGCCGGGGTCAACAGAATGCATTATAGGACGCTGGATTGTCGCGAATAAAGATCAATTTTTGCATATTGAGGCATTTCGTAAATTCATTGAGCAGCACGAGGCTTTTCATGATGCAGCACAAGATTTATTACAAAAAGATTCATTCGAAAATTCGCGTAGGATGCTACAGGAGTCAATGGCATTTCTTTCCGCATCCATCGCCTTAATTATCGAAATCAAAGCACGAGAGGGTTAGGGGGAAGTGATGTGTGGAGATTAACAAGTGCAGCAGTAGCTTTAACGCTTTTAGTGCCTTTTGCGACAGCAGAGGCGAAAGAATTAGGAACTGGAATGCTAGCAGATGCACAACTTAAGCAACATGAAAACATTGAGATGAAGACATTAGAGACGATTCAATATACAGTGGCCTTAGCGAAAGATGCGAAAGCAGGCGATACGATTACGATTGCGCTCCCAGCGGATGTGATGCTTTATAGCAATCAGACAAGTGATGTCAAAAACACTGAAGGCAAGGTTGCCGGAAATGTCGCCTTTAATAAGGAGAAAAATGAGGCGATTGTGACGCTAAATGATGTCGCAGCGGCGAGCAAGTATAGTCAGCTAATTGTCGATATTCCGGTGACTTTTCAAGATACAACAGCAGGGAAGCATACACTAGAATTGCCACTGAAAAACGGTATGAAGAACGTTGATTATACAGTTGTAGCATCAGCGGCCCCTGCAACGGTTGAGGGAGATGGCACAGTGAGTGGCTCGACGATTTCATGGACGGTGACCATTGATGCGTCAGGCGCAACCTTAACAAACGCGCAACTAGAAAACGCTTTTGGGGATTCCTATGATTTAGATGGTCCAGTTGTTGTAAGCTATAAAAATGCGGACGGCACGACATCAGAGAAGAAATTTAATTCACGCTTGTTGGCAGACCGTACGTTAAAGCTAAATTTAGGAACAATTAAAGAGCAAGTAGTGACGATTTCTTACGATACAACGGTGACCGATATCGAGAAAAAATATACGAATAATTTTATGATTCATTCGTTAAATAGCGACGATATTGTAGCGAAGGCAGTAGTGAATGGTAAGGGTGCTAAGGTGATTGCACCTGAACCTGAGAAAGAAATCCAAAAACAGCCCATTACACAATCTACTGGGCAAGAGCCACTGTCTGCAAAAGCACCGATTGCGCAGCAATCAAATACATCCTCTTATAATGGTGTTAAAACAACGGGTGATGTCATTACAAAGCATTCCCAAAATGAAGATAGCGGCAATACATTAACAGAGCTACCACAGACAGGTATAAGTAACCCAGCTTGGATTGGCGCAGGTTTACTTGGCGCTGCTTATATGATATTCCGTCGTAAAAAATAAAAGTGGCTCGTATAAAAAAAGTAGAAGAAAGAGGCCGGGACATACGTATAAAAACAACTGCTCCTATGAGCATAAGAAAAACCGGAATCGTGCGGTAGCGCGGTTCCGGTTTTTTGTTGCGAACACTAAAAAAGGAAAATAAAGTGTTTTGTCCCAGCCTTTTTTGTTATGAACTTCTAATCAAATGGAGAGAAGTTCGGCGTTTTATCATTTCTTCGCAGAATCCCCCTCCCTCAAGGAACGTAGTGAGTAGGGAGGGGATGAATGCGAACCCAATTATTTGAGCTGTGTATTTTTCGTAATAGATATTAATTCACGAACTTTAATTTTTCCGCGGTATTCCTGAATAACACCAGCACCTGGCGCGATGTAAATGATATTTTGGTTTGAATATGTCACCTTCATCACATTTTTAAATGTACCGGCCTTTACTTTTTTTGTAGCGAGCAACTGCATTTTCGCGGTTATTGCACGGCGCTCTGCATTGGACTTTGGAATGTCCCAGAAGCGGGCGTTTGGAATCGCCGCAAAAGCTAGCAATTGATAGCTACGCAAAAAGCGTCCATTCATCGATGGATATAAAATAAGCTCATATTGGTTTTGCACGAGCTTATATTGATCGAGTGGCTCCTGATGATATTTAATTGGGTCGAGCTGCCAAGCACCTGCAGCCGCGTCGTACCAAGCATAGCTCGTATATGGATACTTTGTGCTATCTGCTGGACGTGAATTAGTTGGCGTGTGAATGCGCTCAAACATAGAGTTTGCCATAACCTTGTATTTATAAAGTTTCGTTTGGTCAACGGCATAGGTGGCAGCAGAAGCACCCTTGTCATCAATTTCTAAATAGGCTGTCAGAATATAGCCCTTTTTACCATTGTATGTGACGCGTCCCCAGCTATCGCTCGCGGTGTAATGAAATGTCACATGCGCCCCCTTTGGTACAGCCGTAATACGCCCTGAACCTGGATGCTTTTTATAAAGGAAAGTCGGTACCTTTGTCGTTGCTGCGTAATTAAAATCTTCTGCCGCATGTGCTTCATTTGAGACACTTAGACAGCAAATGATAGCGAATACGCCTGCTAAAAATAATTTATACATCAAAAAATCCCCCTCTCATCAGTCATATCGTAAAAAATTGCGTTTTTTACAGTAGGAAAGCCGAACTTTCCTAGAAAATTCTTAGCTTTAGCACATAGTCACTTCTCTTAATTAACGGTATAATTAAGAACAAATACAAGTAGAAACGGAGACAACTATGAACTATAAATCAATTGCTGCAGCCTGTTTAGCAGGATTATTTTTGACGTCAGGAACACTACAGGCAACCGCTGCTGAGCCACTTGCGGATGTGAAACAATACGTCAATGACTATTATTATCCAGGTATTTCAAAGACAGAGGTGAATAAATCAACATCGATTAAACAGCTAATGAAAAAGCTAGATGACTACTCAAACTATATGACACCAGCAGAGTTTGACGAGTTTTACAACGCGGTTGAAAATCAGCTTGTCGGCATTGGTGTCGGCATTGTTGAGCATAAAAAAGGCATTAAAATTTTACAAGTATATGATGGCAGTCCAGCGAAAAAGGCGGGCATGAAAGCGAGTGACATTATTACCGCTGTGAATGGCAAATCCATTGCGGGTTTGTCGATTGAGGAGAGTAGCAATCGTTTAAAAGGTGACGAGGGAACTTCCGTAACGGTGAAATTTTATCGTCCATCAACAGGAAAATCGTATACGAAAAAAATGACGCGTGCGCTTGTGAATCTGCCAAATGTTGAAACATCCGTGCTTGCGGGCCATGTCGCATACATTCGACTCAACTCATTTTCAGAGGATAGCGGTGCCGCAGTAGCGAAGGCTATTCGCAATATGCCAGCGTCTACACAGGGCTATATTTTTGATTTACGTGATAATGGTGGCGGTGATGTAGAGGCGGCTGAGAAAATTATTGGCTTAGCGAAGAAAAATAAAATCGCCTATTTATTAAAAACACGCGAGGGCAATTATAAAGTACAGCCGGCAAAAATGACGACACATTTTGATAAGTCAGTGGCGATGCTCGTAAACGGTAACTCAGCAAGTGCCTCAGAAATGACGGCAGCATCTTATAAAGACCAAAAGGCCGCAACGATTTACGGTCAAAAAACGTACGGTAAAGGGGTTATGCAGTCGATTGTACAAGTGAAGAATAAAGGCTACTTGAAGCTAACGATTGCAGAATTTAGAGGATCGAAAAATGCAGTCATTCAAAATAAAGGCGTCACACCGAATGTCGTGACACCTAAAAATAAAGAGCTGTATACGAGTCACCAAGCCTTTTTGAAAAAGCAATTGAAGAAATTTGATAAAGAGGCAACGATCAAACGGACAGCGACAAATCCAAAAATGCTTGTAAAACCGACGAAGGATATGGACTGGAAAACGTTAAAAACAGCGAAGGTCTCGTTATTACAAATCGGTGGGAAAGAGAAGGATGTAACCGTTAAGCTACAAGGGAAATCACTCGTTGTGACACCAAAAACGAAGTTGAAAGCTGGAACAAATTATTATTTACGTGTTAAAAACGCCAAAAATTCGACAGACGGTACGTATCGTTATGTCATGATGAAATAGAGAAAGTGAAAGCGTCAGCAAAAATGCTGGGGCTTTTTTAATGAAATGGCTACTATTTCCCTTGAAAAGATACAAATATAATAGAAGAAACTCCATATTCTTTGAAACAATTTTGCAACATTTGACGTATTCAGTAAGTATTCTAGATGTATATTATTTTTCACCATCAATTAGAGATGGTAGAATGAAGACAAGCACATATTTTCAGGAGGGTTTTAATTGAAAAAATTAGTAGCGGCAGCATTTGCTGCAACGTTATCGTTTGCAACGGTTGCTCCAGTAGTAATTGACAATCCAACGACAGCATCAGCAAAGTCGTACAAGTCAGGTAAAAGTGGATTTAGTAATTCTAAATCAAATACCAACAATCAAAATGGTGTAACAAACAACAAAACGAACCAAAATCAAAACCAAACAAATAACTCAAAAGCAACAAACTCATCAGCAGCTCAAAAATCAAATAAAGGCGGCTTAATGAAAGGTTTAATGCTTGGTGGTTTAGCAGGTCTATTACTAGGTGGTATGCTTGGTAATATGGGTGCCATGGGTGAAATTCTTGGTTTACTTATTAACGTTATCGGTATTTTAGTTGTTATCATGTTAGTCGTTAGCCTAATCAACATGATCCGTAACAATAAAAACCGCAACAAACGTGACGACAAGGATGACAAACAATGGAACAACTAATTTTAGACGAACAAGAAGTAATCAATGCGCTTTGCACGTATCATGCACGCCAAAAAAACTTAATTCCAGAAGATGTGATGATCGAGCTTATGTACGATGATCATGATGGTCGTGAACCAGAGGAATTTGGTGCTGAGGCGGAGGTAGACAATGAAGTTGTCACATACCAAAAAGGTGATATGATTCAAGCAATTCGTAATTGGGTGAACTTTGAATATAATATTGATCAGTTTTCAGCTATCGTAAAACTAGCGTTCAATGAAGAACAAGGTATTTACGCGATCGTTGAATAATAGAGTAGGTAAAAGCAGTAATCATACGAAAATATGGTTGCTGTTTTTTTAATTATTTGAAGTTATTTAAGAAGAATGAATCCAACTAAAGACGCTTTTTTTACAATATTTTACGATAAAAATAATAACTTTATGATAATTTTCAATAAATTAAATCAAAAAAACATTTAATTTAAAAAACAATTAGAGATAAAGGTCATTTTGCGACATGGTTCGACAATCTCTAATAAATGTCATATTTATACTTTTAAAGTTTAAATATGGTATATTTATTAGGGTTCTAGACAGGGATAAAAAGATTCAATAAAATGCTTTAAATTGAAAATAGTCGATTGAGTCCTTGAATATTGGAAATAAAAAGATTTTTTTAGTTCTAAAAAACTAATAAAGGTCTTCTTTTTATTCCAAATAATTGAAAAATGTTAGTCTCAATATATTATTATTACAATATTTATTAAAAAAACCTTAAATTTATTAAAAAAATGTTTCATTATGTGGTAATATAGTCGATAAGGATTACAGAGAGGGTAATAAGGTGAGATATTGTTTAGTATGATGATATCCCCGTTCCTCGGTGATTCATTACAAAATTATAATATGTAACTCAAAAGGAGATTGAATTTCACATGGCAAATGCAAAATTCGTTAAAACAGCAGCAGCAGTAGCACTAGGTGCTTCAGTAGTAACAACAGCGGTAGCTCCAGGTGTAGCTTCAGCAGCGACTAAATACAAAGTAAACTCAAAAGGTAACTTAGTATTAAAATCAACAGGTTCATTAGTAAAGGGTTGGGTAGAGTTTGGCGGTAAACTTTACAAAAACGGCAAACCAGCTCCTGCTAAAAAATATAAAATCATGGGCACTGGCGCTTCAATGAAACTTTACTTCGGCCCAACACTTAAAAAAGGCTACAAAACGGCGAACAGCAAATCATTATTATTCAAAGACGGTAAATTATTAAAAGGTAACAAACAAACGGCAGATCGTACTCGTTACTATGAAAACGGTAAATTAGCAACTGGTTGGGATGTTGTAGCGGCAGATGAAACAAAATACATCTACAAATCAGGTAAATTATTCAAAGAACAAAAAACAGCTACACGTGACGGCGTTCTTAACTACTTCGAAAACGGTAAATTAGCAGAAGGTACTAAAGCATTCCAAGATACTTTATTCACTGACGGTACTGTTGATGAAAAAGATCAAGTATTTAAAGACGTATTATACGTTGGCGGTAAAAAAGCTGAAGGTACTGTAACATTTGAAGATGTAGTATACGTTGATGGTGTTAAAGACACTGAAAAACCAGAAATCACTGCAGAAGATAAAACTGTAGAATACGGTTCAGAAGCTGTAGACGTTGCAACTTTAGCAACTGTTAAAGATAACTCTGGCGAAGAAATCAAAGCAGAAGCTAAAATTTCATTCGACGGCAAAGCAGTAGAAAAAATCGATACTAAAACTCCTGGTGTTTACACTGTAACTTTCACAGCTAAAGACAAAAACGGTAACGAAGCTGAAGCGAAAGAAGTTAAAGTAACAGTAGCAGAAGCTGCTAAAGCTGAAGTTGAGTCTGTAACTGCGATTAACGGTACTCAAATTAAAGTTACTTTCAACAAATCAATTGATGCTTCAACTGTAATTGGTACTTCTGATGCACTTAAAAACATCACAGTTGCTAAAGTTGGTTCATCTGCTGAAACTGGCTTAAAAGCTACATTATCTGATGACAAAAAATCAGTAACAATTACTTCAACAGGTGCTTTAAATGGTGAATATAATGTTGCTGTAACAGATGCAGTAAAAACAACAGCAGGCGATAAAGTAGAAGCTTCTACAAAACTTATTAAAATTGAAGATAAAGTAGCACCAACATATGTTGGATTTACTAAAGAAAATGCTTCAACATTCTTATTCAATTTCTCTGAACCAATTAACGATCTTGGCTCTGTAGTAGTTAAAAAAGCTGACGGAACAGTTTTAACTACACCAAATGCAACAGTATCTAAAGATGGTTCAACAATTAAAGTAGTATTAGGAGCAGATGTAGAAGCTGGTAAAGATATTACAGTATCATTCGCTGGTCAAACAGATGCAACTACTAATGTTCTTGAGACACCATTCTCAGTAACTATTCAAAAAGGCGCTAAAGATGGTGTAGCTCCAGAAGTTACTAGTGTAACCCCTGTTAATACTAAGAAATTTGAAATCAAATTATCTGAAGAAGTTCAAGGATTTGGTCTTTCAAATGTAACTGTAAATGGTGGAGCAGTTAAATCTGTAACACAAGATAAAGCAGATAAAACAAAATATATTGTTGAGCTTAATTCTGCAGTTTCAGGTTTAACAACAGTAGCTGTAACAGATGCTTATGCAGATTTATCTGGTGAACAAGGTAAAGCATTCAGCCAAATCGTAAACTTTGCTGCTGACACTGTAAAACCAACTGCAACTGCTGCTCTTTCTGTAAATAAAGACGGTAACCAAGTGTTAACATTTACTACAAGCGAAGATACTACTTTAGCTAAAACGGGTACTATTACTCTTCCAGCTAAAGCTGTTAAAAATTACGTAACAACTTCTGGAGACATCACTTTAGATGCAACTGATTTAAAAGCTGTAGAAGGTTCTTCAACTCAATACACAGTTGAATTATCTAAAGTTAAATTTGCAAATAATCCATTAGTTAAAGACACTACTTACACAGTAGACTTAGTTGCTGACGTATTTGCTGATGTAGCTGGTAACAAAAATGAAGCTAAAAAAGATGCATTTACATTCACTCGTGGTGCGGATAAAGATGCAGCTAAACCAGCTGTAGTTTCTGTATCTGATAATAATTTAGATTCATTTACAGTAGACTTTGGAAAAACTGTAGAACTTGATAACTCTACTGTTGTAAACAAAGCTAATTACTATGTTGCAGGTGCTACTATTGATTCAGTAACTTTAGATGCTAACAATGTAGCAACTGTTAAACTTGTATCTGGTTCAAACAATTACACTGGTAAACGTACTGTTAAAGTAACTGGTATTAAAGCTGCAAACGGTAACGTTATGGATGATTTCACTACAACTAAATCATTCAATGAAAACGTAAAACCAACTGTATTATCAGCAAAAGTTGATGATGTAGTAAAAGCTACAGCAGAAGTAAAAGCTAAAAATGCTGATGTTGAAGTTGATAATAAGAAAGCTACTGCTTCATACACTGGAACTCAAAATGGTACTGCAACATTTACTTATTCTGAATCGACTAGTACTTGGAAACAAACTTCTGGTGATACATTCACTGGATTAACAGTATCAACAGCTGCTCAAGCAACTCCTACAGATAGTGAAAAAGCAATTGTAACTACAACTAATGGAGTAAAAGCAGTAGCAGCTACTACAGGTAAAACTACTGTTAAAGTAACTTTAAGCGAAGAAGTAAAAGCTGTAACTACTGATTATGTTGTAAATGTTGACGGTAAAAAAGTAGAGGGCGTTAAAGCTACTGTAACTCCAACAACTGCTAACTCTAAAGAAGTAACAATTGTTATCGATAAAGAGTTAACTGCTGATGACTTTGCTAAAGGTGTTACTCTAACTGCTGCTGATTACGAATTAACTGATGGTGCTGGCAACAAAGCTGACATCCCTGCAGCAGGTATTAAAGTTTCACTTTAATAGTTAAGTAATAAATCCAAACTTCCCTTACCTTATTGGGCGAACGGATTCAAAGACTCTTATCTTCTTCGGAAGATAGGAGTCTTTTTGTATTTCAATCACATACTTTAATGAGATTTTTAGAATTTGATCAGCTGCTCTCTACGCTTGTATTTGCCATTTAAACAGTGATTTTTCATTAGGCTGTTCTTTCATCGTTTCGTTTCTTACATCCTGCATTTTAGGGGAATCTGCTGCTTGTGTGTTCCTTCTTTCCTTTCCGCCATTTAAGAACCGTATCTACTTCCTTTTTTAAATAGATATTATTTCTTTGATGTTTCAGCTCTTCTTTTTGAAAAAGCTGTACATCTAATGTGATGAGTGCATTTGGTTGTTTATTTATTCTCGTATTGTACGAAACATCTACTTTTAAACGAGTAGGTGTTTTTCTATGGAAGAAATAGCTGTAAACGCGGTATTAGGCAATTATTCAAGGATATTTAAAAAAGCCTCTACTTTATACCTTCCTTTCAAATGATAAGGGATTAACCACCAATCTGCTCGTTCTAGGGGGATTATAAAATGGTTCGACCAATTATTTATGCATTTGTTTTAAAACGTATTCATCAAAGCTTTTACAAGACCACACCTATTGTAGAAGTAACGGTAAATACATTACCTGTTCATTATCCAGATGTAGCACGCTATAAATATCTTTTACCATCTATCGCTACATTAGCGAATTGTACACATGCTTATCATTGCCATTTAAAGAATGAAAGTGGTGAAGTGTAGACGATTCATTTTATATTGGAGGAGGTCGTGTGAGTGAATAAAAGAAGACAATTACATTGGTGGATGTCGTGCTAGAACGCAAAGGTTCAATGATGTTTGAAGGACGTATATAAATGTCAACATGGTTAGGTACATTTTTGCGCATCTAAGTATGTACAATCATGATCATAATGGCTATCACTATTCAAATTACTGCATAATTACAACTTGACATAGAGCCGCTATTCATATGATTTTTGAGCCAAAAACGCAGCCATGATAAGGCTGGCTCATCCGCAAAGGCTATCATATTCATTTCTCTATATAAAGTTGTAATATACATTGGAAATCAAAAATGTACATGGTTAAATGAACGTTTTTGTACATGCCCAAACGCGTATTTATAGACGTAAGATGAACATTCCAAATGATGCGGCTAATATCATTAGAGATTTCATAGGGGATTCGGATCGTGAGAAGTTTGTTGTGCTTTGTCTGAATGTAAAGAATAAATGCACAGTCATGCAAGTAGTATACACAGGCTCGTTAAACGGTGTGTTTAAGGTAGCATTATTTTCATGCAAGTGTCGTTGTGGCGTACAACCATCTATCAGGAACCCCCAGGACGAATGAAAAAGCGATTAGTTAAAATAGGAGCATTCCTGTTAGAAGGATTTTCAGAGACTTGAAAACAAAAAAGCCCTCCTGTATGATGCTTGAGTGTCAACTGGCATTGACGCGCATAATATACAGA